>NZ_ATLN01000021.1:0-31041 GCF_000416195.1 Pseudomonas sp. CFII68 | reverse complement strand
AGCTTGCTCGCGAGGCGGCCTGATAGCCGGCTGGCTCTCCCTCTCGTACTCCAATCCCATTGTGGGGCTTGTACTCAAGGCTGCCATTCATCAGGTGCGCCGCACTGAAAAGGTGTCACGGCCTCAAAAAGACACCACGTACCTGTTTGCAATCCCAGGAGGTCCCATGAGCCATCCTCAAGACCCAGCCACTCCCCAAACAGTGGACAACCCCAACGATGACGGCTTCGTACTCGGCACCGCCGGCCGCGACGAGGACCCCAACGCCGCCCCGTCCTACGCCACCGACCGCCGCCACGACCGGGATGAACTGACCCCTGAAGACGCCCGCGGCATGCCCGGTTACCCGGAGAAAAAAACGCCGGCCAAACCGGTTGGCGAAGAGGGTGCCGAGACGGAACCGGGCATCGAGACGCCTGAGCAGGGGAACGATAAGGTTGGGTGAGCAGGACTCATATCTGCTCACATTTCTTACCGAGACCTAAAGCTTTTGGCGACTAGGCTGGAAACCAGCAAGAACTAACCATTTGTCTAACTGGCGCTATCGCAATTTGCGATGCGCCAGATTTGTGTTTAACTTCCCCATAGCAAAATGCGATAAGGACGTTGCATGCATGTGATCACTGAGAAACGCATTTGGGAGGCCAAGGAGACATGGCCACATTCAGCGAATGCGTTGGATCAATGGTATCGGCTGATCAAGCGCAATAGCCCGGCTGATTTCGCAGCGATGAAATCCATATTTCCGGCAACCGACAAGGTCGGTCCGCTGCACGTGTTTGACATCGGTGGAAACAAGTTGCGGCTGATTGCGGTGATTCGATACCGAGCGCAGCGTCTGTATATCAAATGCGTGCTTGACCATCGGGAATACGACAGAGGCAGGTGGAAGGAGGAAAAGGGATGAGTGCACTGATCGAACAAGTCGCCGCCCATTGGGAGTTTGTGTCGCCCCTGCTGCGCAAACCCAGGAGCGAAGAGGATTACGACCGGTTGGTCGCAGCGCTCGATGAATTGTTGGAATTGATTGGCGAAGAAGAAGCCCATCCTCTGATGAGCCTGGTGGACATCATCGGTGAATGGATTGAGGCCTGGGATCACCAACATCGGCCAATGCCCAAGGCCAGTGGCGTCGAGACACTTCGCTATCTGATGCGCGAGCATGGGATGAGCCAGAGCGACTTGCCGGGTGTCGGCACCCAGTCGGTGGTGTCGGAGATATTGAGCGGCAAGCGCCAGCTCAATTTAAGGCAGATCCGCTGGCTGGCGGAGCGCTTCGGCGTATCGGTTGAGACCTTTATTTGATGGTTTGGCGCACTAACTGTGGCGAGGGAGCTTGCTCCCGCTCGGTTCTGTAGGAGTTGCCGAAGGCTGCGATCTTTTGATCTTTTGATCTTTCGCTTGAGACTCAAGTGTTTGGGGAAAGATCGCAGCCTCGTTGCACTCGACAGCTCCTACACAGCTCCTACACGCTCCTACGGCTCAGCGGGAGCTGCTCAGTTCGATCAACTGCTGAATGCCCAGGGCAATGTGCCGCTTGGGGCCTTCCAAATCGAACGCCAGGTCACTGACCATGGCGTTGGCCGAGGCCAGGTTTTCGCTGAGGTTGGCGAGCAGGGTTTCGGTGTCGACGCCATTGACGACGGTGAACAGTTGGCCTGGATCGGCCTCGGGTTTGCTGGGTTTTGGGTTGAGGTAGTAGTCGAGGACGCGGTCAGCAGTTTCGTCGAATTCTTTTGAGTTTTTATTGGCTGGATCGGTATCGGGCGGATTGGGGGTTGCTTTGAACATGGTGAATCTCCGTGATTGGTTGAGCCACCACGACCTATCGCTAAACAAGTAAAGGTGGCGGCTGTACGCAGGTTAGCGATCCGGGTCACAGAAACCCCGGGTAGACCAGAA
Organism: Pseudomonas sp. CFII68; assembly: GCF_000416195.1. Taxonomy (NCBI): domain Bacteria; kingdom Pseudomonadati; phylum Pseudomonadota; class Gammaproteobacteria; order Pseudomonadales; family Pseudomonadaceae; genus Pseudomonas; species Pseudomonas sp. CFII68. The sequence continues at coordinate 29,139 of NZ_ATLN01000021.1, read as the reverse complement.
GGTCTCCCACGCACAGCCACCATTAAGCGAGTTGCAGACGTAAAAGACTGCAATCGAGACTGGGCATTGTTGCGTCTGTGTTGAGTCGGATCGCTAAACCCGATCGCTGATTTTCAGCGACGGGGAAAACGATAAAGCCCGACCCCAAGGCGCACAAGCCGGCGGATTCTGGCGTAGTTGTAGGCAATGGCGCAAGGCGGCGTAGCCTGCTCCTGAATGGTCCTACATCGAAATAAACGCGGTGATCGTCAAGGGGAGTGGATTGGCTTCATGTGGTGAATTGAAGATCGCCATCGCGAGCAAGCTCGCTCCCACAAGGGTGGCTGTGTGATCGCGATATTTACGGCAACACCCAACCCCTGTGGGAGATTCTATGTTGCAGGGCAACCCCGAACCTGCGGCGAGGAAGGGTTACGACGAGCAACTGATCTCCAGATGCTTGCCCCACTCCGGCGGGCGTTGTGCGTAGCTGTCCATGCCCGGTTGTTCTTCGAACGGCTTGCTCAACACGGTGTGCAGGCGGCGGACTTCTTCGTAGTCGCCGGATTCGGCGGCGTCGATGGCTTTCTGCGCCAGGTAGTTGCGCAGCACGTACAGCGGGTTGACGGCGTGCATGCGGGCGCGGCGTTGGTCTTGGTCGACGGGGCCTTCGCGGTTGACGCGGGCGACGTAGAGTTCGCCCCAGGCGTCGAAGCCCTTGAGGTCGACGAAGTCATCGCGCAGGGTGGCGACGGCTTGCTCGGGTGCCTGGTCGCCCAGGCGGCGGAAGAACAGGCTGTAGTCGACGCCGCTGTTCTGCATCAATTGCAGTAGGCGCTCCAGCAACGTCTGGTCATCTTCCTCGGCGCAGGTCAGGCCGAGACGGCGGCGCATCAGGTCCAGGTAATGGGCCTGGTACAGCGGCAAGTACAAACCAAGGGTTTCACGCAGGGCGTCGACGCTGATGAACGGCGTCAGGGCCTGGGCCAGGGCGCTGAGGTTCCACTGGCCGATGGGCACCTGGTTGCTGAATGAGTAGCGGCCCTGGTCATCGGAGTGGTTGCAGATGAAGTTGGCGTCGAAGTCGTCGAGGAAGGCGAACGGCCCGAAGTCGAAGGTGATGCCCAGGATCGACATGTTGTCGGTGTTCATCACGCCGTGACAGAAGCCGTAGGCCTGCCATTTCGCAATCAGCTCGGCGTTGCGCTCGACGATTTCGCGGAACATCGCCAGGTACGGCTCCGGCTGCTCACGGCACTCGGCAAAATGCAGGTTCAACACATGCTCGGCGAGGGCCGCATGCAGCTCGGGTTTCTTGGTGTAGTAGAAATATTCGAAATGCCCGAAGCGCACATGGCTGGGCGCCAGGCGCAGCACCATGGCGGCGCGCTCCTGCTTTTCGCGCCACACCGGGGTGTCGGAGCCGATCACGCACAAGGCACGGGTGGTGGGGATGCCCAGGGCGTGAAGGGCTTCGGAGGCGAGGAATTCGCGGATCGAGGAGCGCAGCACCGCGCGCCCGTCGCCCATCCGTGAGAATGGCGTCTGGCCGGCGCCCTTGAGGTGCAGGTCCCAGTGCTCGCCGGCCTCGTTGTACACCTCGCCCAGCAGCAACCCACGGCCATCGCCCAATTGCGGGTTGTAGTGACCGAACTGATGCCCGGAATACACCATCGCCCGGGGCTCGGTTTCGGCCCACAACTTGTGGCCGCCAAAGATCTCGGCAAACAGCGGTGCCTGGGCTTGCGCCGGGTCCAGGTCCAGCAGCGCCATGGCCGCCGGGCTGGCGACTACCAGTCGCGGATTGTCGATGGGCTCGGGCAGCACGTGGGTCGATAAGCCGTCGCCCAGGCGGGCGAAACGGTTATCGAAGGTCAAGGTTTCCAGCGTTTTCATGGCCGTCTCCGGCGCGCCGCCCTCAGGCAGCGTGCATCAGTCGAGTGTGTCTTGCGGCGGCTCTGGCACCGGTTTGATGCTGGCTACGGCCGAGGGCACGGGCCCGAGGGTTTTGTGCTCGGGCTCGGCGGGCACCAGCTTGTACTCCTGGCCCTGAAGGTTCTTCAGATAGATTTCCATCTGCCGGAAGGAGATGTTGATGTGCTCCTTCTTGAACTCACGGTTGATGAAGCGGTTGATCTCGTCCAGCACCGGGTTGCGGTCACCGAGGTCGCGTACGTGCATGCGCAGCTCATGGTCCAGGGTACTTTCACCGAAGTTCAGGAAGTACACGATCGGTTCCGGTTCCTTCAGCACGCGCGGGTTGTCACGAGCGGCCTTGAGCAGCAATTCGCGTACCCGGTCCAGGTCCGAGCCGTAGTCCACGCCCAGTTTCAGGGTCACCCGGGTGACGGTGTCGGTCAGCGACCAGTTGATCAGTTGCCCGGTGATGAAGGTCTTGTTCGGGACGATGATGTCCTTGCGGTCGAAGTCGGTGATGGTGGTCGCACGAATGCGGATCTTGCTGACCGTGCCCGACAGGTTGCCGATGGTGATGGTGTCGCCGATGCGCACCGGGCGTTCGAACAGGATCATGATCCCGGAGATGAAGTTGGCGAAGATCTCCTGCATGCCGAAGCCCAGGCCCACCGACAGCGCGGCCACCAGCCATTGCAGTTTGTCCCAGCTCACGCCCAGGGTGGACAGGGTGGTGACGAAACCGAAGCCGGCGATCACATAGGACAGCAGCGTGGTGGTGGCATAGGCACTGCCCTGGGCCAGGTTCAGCTTCGACAGCACGAACACTTCCAGCAGGCCCGGCAGGTTGCGCGCCAGGGCGAAGGTGATGCCGATGATGATCAGCGCGCCGAGCATGTCACCGATGCTGATGGGCACCATGCTCATGTTGACGCCGGTACCGCTGGTGTATTCGTAGAGGGTGATGTTGTCCAGGTAGGAGAACACGCTGATCAGGTCCGACCAGACCCAGTACAGCGCAGCCATGAAACCGCCCAGCAGGGCCAGGCGGATCAGGCGCAGGGACTGCTCGTTGACCTTCTCGATGTCCAGGGTCGGCTCCTCGACCACCGCTTCGCCGTCGCCGGCTTCCTTGGCGGCCTGGCGCTTGGTCAGGGCACGCTGGTAGGCCAGGCGCCGCGCTGCCACCGACAGGCCACGGACGAAGGTGGCCTCGATCACCAGCCAGAACATCAGCAGGTACAGGGTGTTGATCAACCGGTCGCTGAGTTTCAGTGCGGTGTAGTAGTAGCCGAAGCACACCGCCACGAACAGCGCGATCGGCAGCGCGGTGAACAGCACCCCGACCGCCTTGCGGAACAGCGACGTGTTCTTGTGGGTCGGGCTGCTCAGCAGCAGACGGCTGAGCAACCACGCCATCAGCGCGTAGCAGGTCAGCACCACCGGCATGCCGAGCACGTCATCGGCCAGGGTCGAGGGTTGCAACTCGGCCACGGCCACCACTGCCACCAACGCCAACACCACCAGCCCGAGCCGGCGGATCCAGCCCTGGAGGAATTCGACCTGGGGTTTCTCCCAGCGGAAATGCAACTCGGCCACGCCGCCCGGCGCCAACACCCGATAGGCGGTGTAGAACACCAGCCAGGCCTGGCCGATCTGCAGCAGCGCCGCCCCGAGGTTGGCGTTCTGGCCGCGGGCGTCGATCTGCAAGGCGTAGCCGCAGAGGGTCAGCGCCAGGGCCACTGGCATCGCCAGGAGGATATTGATCAGGATCGCCTGGGGGGTGTGCCACTGGCTGTCGCGCTTGAAGTGACCGACGTCCTGGTGAACCTTGTTCAGGCGAGCATAGAGATTCTTGCGCCGCCACAGCAGTGCGCCGATCAGCAGCGCCAGGGGCAGGAACAGCAGTGGCCGCTGGGTCAGGCCATCGGCCAGCTCACTGAGGCTCGAAGCCCAGGGCAGCGAGTCGATCTGCTTTTCCAGGCGCACCGGCACCGCACGCATCCATTCGAAATCCAGCGGTTTGTTGCTGGGAATCCAGAACATCTGCTCTTCGAGGGTCGCCCGCAGGTTCTGGGCGGTGCTGAGCAGTTGCTTCTGGTTGAGCTGCAAGGTGATGGATTCGTTGAGTACCGCACTCAACTCGCGGTTCAGGCGTTCCAGCAGGTCGACGCGGGTCAGGGCCAGTTCCAGCAAGGTCTTGCGCAATTGCGGCGTGGCTTGTTCCGATGGCTGGGAGGCCAGCAGGCTGTCGACATAGGCGCTGGGATTGTTCAACAGCTCACGCTGTTGGCTGACTTCGAACTGGTACAGGCGGATGTCGGCGATCTGGTCGGCCAGGTTCTGGTCCAGCTTCAGGCGCGGCAAGGTCTGGCGCTGTTTGTAGAGGATCTTGGAGAGCAGCAGGCTGCCCTTGAGTACGCTGATCTGCTCGTCCAGGGCGGCGTCGGTCTGGGTGACGCTGTCCAGCAGTTGCTTGGTCCGCAAGTTCTGCTGGGTGACCTCGTTGAGGCGGTCGGTGCTTTTGAGCAGGTAGTCGGAGAGCTTCAGGTTGGCCGCGCTTTCGGTCGCCAACAGGCTGCTGCCACCGGCCTTCTGGGCTTCGATGGATTGCTGGGTCACCGTTTCCTGGGACTGGGCCAGGCGCTTCTGGTTGATCAGGTTTTGCAGGTCCTGGATTTCCTGCTCCGTGCGGGCGATTTTTTCCATCAGCAAATCGTGCTGACCGTTGCCCAGGTCCTGCAGTTGGCTGTTGCCGGCCAGCTCCTGGCGACGCAGCGGAATCAGCGCATTGAGCGCCGCCAGCTCGGCGTTGAGCTGGTCGCGCTGCTCGGCGCTCAAGGTCTTGCCGGCGTCTCGGCCGGCCTTGAGGATGGCGTTGATCTGCTGGATGCGGGTCTGGCTGCTGGAAATTTCCGCCTGGGCGCGCTCGGGGCGGGTCTGGGCGGTGATGATCAGGCTGTTGGCATCGGCCAGGGCTTTTTGCAGATCACCCTGCTGGGTGGAGCGATCCGAGAGCATTTGCTCGAGCTGGGGAATCGGCAGGTTGGCATAGCGTTGCGCCACCGGCACCACTGTGGTGCCCTTGAGCCGCGCCAGCTCGCGCTGGTTCTCGATGTTCTGCTTGGGCGCAGTGGCCAGTTGCTGCTTGAGCGTCTGCAGCTTCTGTTCGTAGTCGGCCTTGTTGTTGAGCTGGGTCAGCGTGCCCTGCAAGACGGCCTGCAGGGCTTTCTGGTCGGCTTCCGGCAGTTTTCGGTCGGCGATCTTGTCCAGGCTGGCCTGCACCGAGGTGCTGGCAGGAAGGTCTGCGGCTTGCAGTGTGCAGACGGAGAGACTCAGGCCCAGCAGGGCGATGGCGAAAAAGGAGCGCAGGGTAGGCATAGAGACCGGTCAAGCAAGTGAGAGTGGGAGCAGTTTAGAGGAACAAGCCGGGACCCGGGCGACTTCCTTCGGGGAATCTGACGCCCACTTTGCCGATCTTGTTCCCGTCCATGGCCGCGACGGTCCATAGGGTGTTGTTCCAATCCACCTGGTCGCCGACCACTGGCGCACCGCCGACTTTCTGGGCAATGAAACGCCCCAGGGACATGTCCGGATCGATGCCTTCCAGCTTCAACCCGTACAGCGCCGCAACCGCGGCCAGCTGGGCGTCTCCTTCAAGTACGAAGTCGCCGAAGAAACGCAAATCCAGGCCCCGTTGCGGCGCTTGGCTGAACAGTTTTCCAAGGGCCGGCAAATCGTGTTCATGGCCGATAACACACAGCAAATCATCGACTTCCAGCACGGTACTACCCGACGGATGGAGCAGTTGCTGGCCCCGAAACAGGGCAGCGATGCGTGTGCCTTCGGGCATTTTCAGGTCCCGCAGGGGCGAGCCGATGCACCATTTTTCCTTGCCCAGGCGATAAATGAACAACTCCCACTCACTGGTGACGTGGACTTCCAGCGCCGCCCGGGAAATCGGCAGCGGCTCGGGCGGGACGGTCACATGCAGTAATTTGGCGACCCATGGCAGGCTCGTGCCCTGCACCAGCAGCGAGACCAGCACGATAAAGAACGCCAGGTTGAAATAGAGCTGGGCGTGGGGCAGCCCGGCCATCAACGGGAACACCGCGAGGATGATCGGCACCGCGCCGCGCAGGCCGACCCAGGAGATAAAAGCTTTTTCGCGACCGTGGAACGCCTTGAACGGCAACAGGCCGACCATGACCGACAGTGGGCGGGCAAACAGGATCATCCACAACGCCAGGCCCAGGGCGGGCAGGGCGATGGGCAGCAGGTCGTGGGGCGTGACCAGCAGCCCCAGCACCAGGAACATCCCGATCTGCGCCAGCCAGGCCATGCCATCGAGCATATGCAAGATACCGTGGCGGCTGCGCACCGGACGGTTGCCGATCACCAGGCCGCACAGGTACACCGCGAGGAAGCCACTGCCGTGCAGGGCGTTGGTCAGGGCGAACACGGCCAGGCCGCCGCTGATGACCAGGATCGGGTACAGGCCGTTGGCCAGGTTGATGCGATTGACCAATTGCAGCATCAGCCAGCCACCGCCCAGGCCAATCACCGCGCCGATACCGAACTCGCGCATCAGATGCCCCAGCAGGCTCCAGTGCAGGCCAGTTTCGCCACTGGCGAGCATGCCGATCAGGGTGACGGTGAGGAATACCGCCATGGGGTCGTTGCTGCCGGATTCGATCTCGAGGGTGGCGCTGACCCGTTCGTTCAAGCCCTTGCCGCCCAGCAGCGAAAACACTGCCGCGGCATCGGTCGAGCCGACGATGGCGCCGATCAGCAGGCCCTGGATCAGGTTCAGGTTGAACAGCCACGCCGCCGCCAGGCCGGTCAGTCCGGTGGTGATCAACACCCCGACCGTGGCCAGCGACAACGCCGGCCACAGCGCCACGCGAAAGCTCGACACCCGCGTGCGCAAGCCACCGTCCAACAGGATGACTGCCAATGCGAGGTTGCCGACCAGGTAGGCCGTGGCGTAATTGTCGAAAAGAATACCGGCGCCGTCGACACCGGCCACCATGCCCACGGCCAGGATGATCACCAGGATCGGGATGCCCAGGCGGGACGAAAGAGAACTCACCAGGATGCTCGCACCTACCAGCAACGCGCCGATCAAGAACAGGCTGTTGATGGTCGTTGCAGTCAAAGGCGTTACTCCGGGAATACTGAGGGGCGGGCGCAGACTGACCATGCAGTCTGCGTGCCAGCGATTCTAACCTGTTGAAATGTGATGCTGTCAAAAAAGGTTGGGAGGGAGGGGAGCTGATCGTTCCCACGCTCTGCGTGGGAACGCCTCGACGGACGCTCCGCTCGTTCCCACGCTCTGCGTGGGAATGCATCTACGGACGCTCCGCGTTCGGCTTTTGGGACGCGGAGCGTCCCCGGCTGCATTCCCACGCGGAGCGTGGGAACGATCATCATCAACAGCTGCGTGGATTAAAGGCTGAACCGCCCAACCATGCTGTTCAAATCCACGGCCAGGCGCGACAGTTCGGCGCTGGCGGCGCTGGTCTGGTTGGCGCCGGTGGCTGACTGCACCGACAGGTCGCGGATGTTCACCAGGTTGCGGTCCACTTCACGGGCGACCTGGGCCTGTTCTTCGGCGGCGCTGGCGATCACCAGGTTGCGTTCGTTGATCTCGACGATGGCGGTGTTGATCGTGTCCAGGGACATGCCGGCACCGCGAGCGATGTTCAGCGTCGACTCCGCGCGTTCGGTGCTGTTGCGCATCGAATCCACGGCGTGTTCGGTGCCGCTCTGGATGCTGCCGATCATGCGCTCGATCTCGCTGGTCGACTGTTGGGTGCGGTGGGCCAGGGCGCGGACTTCGTCGGCGACCACGGCAAAACCACGACCGGCCTCACCGGCACGGGCGGCTTCGATGGCGGCGTTCAGCGCCAGCAGGTTGGTCTGGTCGGCCAGGCCGCGGATCACGTCCAGCACCTTGCCGATGTCGCGGGACTCATCGGCCAGGTTGCCGATCAAGGCGGCAGTGCTTTGCACATCGGCGCTCATGCGTTCGATGGCGCTGACGGTTTCCTGCACCAGGTCGCGGCCGTCACCTGCGGAGGTGGTGGCGTTTTTCGAGGCTTCGGAGGTGCTCACCGCATTGCGCGCGACTTCTTCCACGGCGCTGGTCATCTCGTTGACCGCGGTGGCGGCCTGCTCGATTTCGTTGTTCTGCTGGGTCAGGCCGCGAGCACTTTCGTCGGTGACGGCGTTGAGCTCTTCGGCCGCCGACGCAAGTTGTGTGGCCGACCCTGAGATCCGCTGCAAGGTGTCGCGCAGTTTTTCCTGCATGGTCGACATCGCCCGCAGCAGGCGACCGGCTTCGTCGCTGCCATCGACGACAATCGGGCGGGTCAGGTTGCCCTTGGCGATTTCCTCGGCGGCATCCAGCGCGTTGGCAATCGGCTTGGTGATGCTGTTGGTCAGCAGCCAGGCGAACAGCAGGGTCAGGCCGGTAGCGATGATCAGCAGCGCGACGACCCAGTTGAAGGCCGTTGAGTATTGCTGTGTCGCCCCCTGATTGAAGGCCTCGGCTTGTTGGTTGTTGATGTCTATCAGACGGTCGAGCACAGCGTTGATCGCATCGGAGTTGCTTAACACCTGGGTGTTGATCAGCGTCCGCAGCTCATCAACCTGATTGTTGCGCGACAGGCTTTTCATCTGATCTTCGAGCTGGCGGTACTGCCCCAGCAATTGCCCATACTGGTCGTAGGCGGCCCGTTCTTCCGGGGCGCTGATAAGCTTTTCATAGGCGGCCTGGGCCGCGCGAATCTGCTGGTTGCGCTGCTCGAGCAGGTCCAGTGTTTTCTGCTGGACGTCCGATTCGCGGTTGACCAGCAAGCGATAGGACAGCACGCGCAGGCGCAGGGTCAGTTGGGTGAACTCATTCAGGGCCTTGATGCTGGGTACGCTGTTCTGGGCGATGCTTTCGCCCGAATCACGGATTTTGCTCATCTGGGTCAGGGCAAACACCCCGAGGGCGAGCATCAGGGCGCCGATCAGGGCAAACCCAAGGAATGCCCGAGGCGCGATGTTCATATTACGTAGAGACATGGAAAGTACCGGAAGTAGCCGCGTCCGTGCGGGGCTATGACTGCTGTTCCATGACTTATCGGTCATACGACTAAAGTCTTGAGTGACATGCGTGCTTTTGTCACACAGCAAAGTTGGCGGTGCGACGAAGGGTCGGAACCAGATTCCTCATTCGCAGTCTCTAAAACTCGCCGGAAAAGCCCTGCCACCCCGTAAAGCGTGGCATTGGCGGGGACTTTTCTTTATCGTACGCGCCCCTTGAAATGCCTGGAAATCAATATGTTGGAAACATCCCTCAGCCAACTGGAGCAACTGGTCAACGACCTGGTGCAACAGAACCGTCACCTCACCGGCCTGAACGAAACCCTGGGCGCGGAACTTGCCAAGGCCAAGGATGAAAACGAAAGCCTGCAACTGAGCCTGATGGAACAGGAAGAATTGCATGGCACCACCGCCGCCCGCATCCAGGCCTTGATCGAGCGCGCCAGCGCCGGGCCTGTCAGCGCATGAAGCACGGCGCCGATGGGGTGACAGTCATCTCGATCCTGGGAGAAGACTATTCAATCAAAGCGCCGACCGGGCAGGAACAGGCCCTGTTGGACGCCGCTGCCATGCTCAAGGCCGCACTGGCCGACACGAAAAGGAAATACCCGACATTGATCGGTGATCGCCTGTTGGTATTGGCGGCCATGAACCTGTGTTCGCAGCAGATGGAAATGCAGAAGCAACATCAAGCGGAACTCGACCGTTACCAAGAGCAAGTCAGCGCCACGGTCGATGTGATTGCCAAGACCATTCAGCAGGCCTGAAACCTATGAAGGCCAAAGGTTGACGGTGATTAAATTGTGGGAGCGGGCTTGCTCGCGAAAGCGGTATTTCAGTCGCAAATGATCTGTCTGATCCACCGCCTTCGCGAGCAAGCCCGCTCCCACAGTTAGATATTGGTGAACACAAAATCTGCGTTCACCCCTTGCCCCCTGTGGGAGCGAGCCTGCTCGCGATTGGATTTCAGCCCCGCTGCATGACCCGGCTCAGAACCACTCATCCCGCATCCCCAGGCACGTATCATCCCGCGCCTCAAGAATCGCCAGTTCATGATGACAACCCGGCACTTCCCAGGTCAGGAAGTAGCGTGCCGCTTGCAGCTTGCCTTTATAGAAATCGCTGTCTGCGGCATTCCCCTTGGCCAAGCCTTCCTCGGCACGAATCGCCTGCTCCAGCCAGCGCCAGCCGATCACCATGTGCCCAAACACCTTCAGGTACAGCGCCGAGTTGGCGAGGCTGCTGTTGACCTTGCCCTGGGCCAGGTCCGTCAGCAGGCCGAGGGTGACGGTTTGCAGGCGCGCCACCAGCGCTTCCAGCGGCTGGCGTAACGGCGTCAGTGACGCGTGCGCCTGGGCGCGTTCGGTGGTGTCGGCCACCAGCCGGATCAATTGCTTGAGCCCGGCACCGCCGTTCTGCGCCAGTTTGCGCCCCAGTAGGTCCAGGGACTGGATGCCGTGGGTGCCTTCATGGATCGGGTTCAGGCGGTTGTCGCGGTAATACTGCTCCACCGGGTATTCGCGGGTGTAGCCGTGGCCCCCCAGAATCTGGATCGCTAGTTCGTTGGCTTTCAGGCAGAACTCTGAGGGCCAGGATTTGACGATGGGGGTCAGCAGGTCCAGCAACTCATGGGCGCGCCGACGCTCGGCTTCGCTGTCCAGGGTGGTGGTGTCGTCGAACAGCCGTGCTGCGTAGAGGCCCAGGTCAAACGAACCTTCGACGTAGGCCTTCTGGGTCAGCAGCATGCGGCGCACATCGGCGTGCTGGATGATCGCCACGGGGGCGGTGGTCGGGTCCTTGCTGTCGGGCACCCGGCCCTGCGGGCGTTCGCGGGCGTATTCCAGGGAATACAGGTAGCCGGCGTAACCGAGCATCACCGCGCCCATGCCGACGCCGATCCGCGCCTCGTTCATCATCTGGAACATGTAGCTCAGGCCGTGGTGCGGTTTGCCTACGAGGTAACCGACACATTCGCCGTTGTCGCCGAAGTTCAGCGCGGTGGAGGTGGTGCCACGCCAGCCCATCTTGTGGAACAGCCCGGCCAATAGCACGTCGTTGCGCTGGCCGAGGCTGCCGTCGTCGTTGACCAGGAACTTGGGCACGATAAACAGCGAAATGCCTTTCACGCCCGGCGGCGCGTCCGGCAATTTCGCCAGGACCATGTGCACGATGTTTTCCGACAACGGATGATCGCCGCCAGAAATGAAGATCTTGTTGCCTTTGAGTCGATAGGTGCCGTCAGATGCAGGCTCCGCGCGCGTACGAATATCCGACAGCGAAGAGCCTGCATGGGGCTCGGTCAGGGCCATGGTGCCGAAGAAACGACCGTCGATCATCGGTTGCAGGAAGCGTTGCTTCTGCTCCTCGCTGCCGAAGCTCTCGATCAGGTTCGCCGCGCCCATGGTCAGGAACGGATAAGAGGTCGAAGCGGCGTTGGCCGACTGGAAGTGCGCGAAGCAGGCCTGGGACAGCAACGTCGGCAGTTGCATGCCGCCCGCCTCGAAGCTGCGTGCGGCGTTGAGAAAGCCCGCCTCGAGGAAGGCGTCCACCGCCGGTTTCACCTCGGGAATCAGAATCGCCTCGCCGTTCTCGTAGCGCGGTTCGTTTTCATCGTTCTTGCGGTTGTGGGGTGCGAAAAATTTCTCGGCGATGCTGCGGGCCGTACCGATGGCGGCGTCGAAGGTTTCGCGATTGTGCTCGGCAAACCGCTCGCGCTGGGTCAGGCCCTCGGCATCGAGGACTTCATACAGCTCGAAAGCCAGATTGCGGGAACTGAGCAGCGTCTCGGACATGGCGGCTTACCTTTTTTGGGGATGGGCCGAGTCTAGGCGTGGGAATGGAGGCTGAACAGGATGATTGATGGTAGTGATGCAGAGGTGCGGGCGACACTAATCCCAATGTGGGAGCGAGCTCTGTGGGATCAGGCTTTGTGGGAGCAAGGCTTGCCCGCGATGAAAACGCCGCGGTCTCTCGAGGACCGCAGCGCCTGGATCGCGAGCAAGCTTTGCTCCCACAAAGCTCGCTCCCACAGGGATTGGATTGCCAGGCACCCCTTGCAGGTGCCTGGTCTACAGCGGGTTAGCCGATAGTCATCAAGCTGGCGTTACCACCCGCCGCCGCGGTGTTGACGCTCAAGGCCCGCTCGATCACCAGGCGCTCCAGCGCCACGCTGGTTTCGCCCTGGGACAGGCCATGGACCCCGACGATGGCGCCGGCGCGCTTGGCTACCTGCTGGCAAACGCCGCGCAGCTGGTCTGAATCGCCGTGATGCAGGACCGCGTCGAACAGCACATCGTCCTTGGTCCAGTCGGCCACCCGCTGGATGCGTGCCTGCAGGTCTTTCGGCAAGCGTGCGAACAAGGCCTTGCTGGTATCGGTTTCCGGCCACACGGCCGAGCCGCCCACGGCCAGTACGGCCGCCAGTTGCGTCAGCAGGTCGCCTTCCACGTCGGCCAGGCACAACACGTGCTCGCGCGGCAGGATGGCGTAGCTGTTGCGCTCGCCGGTCGGGCCGGTCAGGGTCCGGGTAATACCGCTTTGCGACTGGGCTGCGAATTGCACGCACACGGCACTCAGCTCGGCGAGCTTCTGGCTGTCGGCCCAGGCTTGCAGCGCGGTCAGCGGTTTGCTCATGGCGTCGCGCAAACGCAGGTCCGGCGCGGTGAGGGCATCACCACGGGCGAAGGATTGCTGGATCGCATCGGTAGGACGTGTCGACAGCAGGCGGTACAGGTACAGCGGACCGCCGGCCTTGGGACCGGTGCCCGACAGGCCTTCGCCACCAAACGGCTGCACACCCACCACGGCACCAACGATGTTGCGGTTCACGTAGACGTTGCCCGCATGCACATTGTCGATGACCTTGGCGATGGTCTCGTCGATGCGCGTGTGCACACCCAGGGTCAGGCCGTAGCCGGAAGCGTTGATCTGGTTGATCAACTGATCCAGTTCCTTGCGCTTGTAGCGCACCACGTGCAACACCGGACCGAAGATCTCGCGTTGCAGTTCATCGAAGCTTTCCAGCTCGATCAGGGTCGGCATCACAAAGGTGCCGCGCTTGCACTCGTCGCTGTCGGCGATTGCCATCTGGTACACGGTGCGACCTTTGTCGCGCATGGCCTGGATGTGCTTCTCGATGCCGGCCTTGGCTTCGGCGTCGATCACCGGGCCGATGTCCACGGACAGGCGCTCGGGGTTGCCGAGGCGCGATTCGGCCATGGCACCCTTGAGCATTTCGATGACGCGGTCGGCGGAATCTTCCTGCAGGCACAGGACCCGCAGGGCCGAGCAACGCTGGCCGGCACTGTCGAAGGCCGACGACACCACGTCGATGACCACTTGTTCGGTCAGCGCCGAGGAGTCGACGATCATGGCGTTCTGGCCGCCGGTTTCGGCGATCAGCGGGATCGGCCGGCCCTGGTTGTCCAGGCGACCGGCGATGTTGCGTTGCAGCAGGCGAGCGACTTCGGTGGAGCCGGTGAACATCACGCCTTTGACCCGCTCGTCACCCACCAGGCGGGCACCGACGGTTTCGCCGCGCCCCGGCAGCAGTTGCAGCACGCCTTCCGGAATGCCGGCTTCGAGCATCAGGCGCACCGCCTGGGCAGCCACCAATGGCGTCTGCTCGGCGGGTTTGGCCAATACCGGGTTGCCGGCGGCCAGGGCAGCGGCGACCTGGCCGCTGAAAATCGCCAGCGGGAAGTTCCACGGGCTGATGCAGACCACCGGACCCAGTGGGCGGTGGGCATCGTTGGTGAAATCGTTGCGCGCCTGCACCGCGTAGTAGCGCAGGAAATCCACGGCTTCACGCACTTCGGCGATGGCGTTGGCGAAGGTCTTGCCGGCTTCGCGGGCCAGCAGGCCCATCAGCGGCTGGATCTCGCCTTCCATCAGGTCGGCGGCACGCTCGAGGATCGCGGCGCGCTCGGCTGGCGGCGTTGCCTGCCAGATCGGTGCGGCGTTGAGGGCGCATTGAATGGCGTTGTCGACGTCGGCAACCGTGGCTTCCTGCACATGGCCGACCACGTCGCGGTGATCGGAGGGGTTCAGTACCGCTGCCGGGGTTTCTTCGCTGGCAGCACAGCCGAGCATCGGCACGGCTTTCCAATCGTTATGGGCAGTGGCAAGCAGGGCGCAGGACAGCGACGCCAAACGATGCTCGTTGGCCAGGTCGATGCCGCTGGAGTTGGCGCGGTCGCTGCCATACAGGTCGCGCGGCAGTGGGATGCGCGGGTGCGGCAGGCCGAAACCGCCTTCCAGCGTCGCCATCTGCTCGATGCTGGCCACTGGATCGGCCACCAGCTCCTGAATCGAAATGGACTGGTCAGCGATACGGTTGACGAACGACGTGTTCGCGCCGTTTTCCAGCAGGCGACGTACCAGGTAGGCCAGCAGTGTTTCGTGGGTGCCGACCGGTGCGTACACACGGCACGGACGGTTCAGCTTGCCTTCGGAAACCTTGCCTACAACCTGTTCGTACAGCGGTTCACCCATGCCGTGCAGGCACTGGAATTCGTACTGGCCCGGGTAATAGTTCTGGCCGGCGATGTGGTAGATGGCTGCCAGGGTATGGGCGTTGTGCGTGGCGAACTGCGGGTAGATGACTTCCGGCACCGACAGCAGCTTGCGCGCGCAAGCGATGTAGGACACGTCGGTGTACACCTTGCGGGTATAGACCGGATAGCCTTCCAGGCCTTCGACCTGGGCGCGCTTGATCTCGCTGTCCCAGTACGCGCCTTTGACCAGGCGAATCATCAGGCGGTGGCGGCTGCGGCGGGCCAGGTCGATGACGTAGTCGATCACATACGGGCAGCGCTTCTGGTAGGCCTGGATCACGAAGCCGATGCCGTTCCAGCCGGTCAGTTGCGGCTCGAAGCACAGGCGCTCCAGCAGATCCAGCGACAGTTCGAGGCGGTCGGCTTCCTCGGCGTCGATATTCAGGCCGATGTCGTATTGCTTGGCCAGCAGGGTCAGCGACAGCAGGCGCGGGTACAGCTCTTCCATGACGCGCTCGTACTGGGCGCGGCTGTAACGCGGGTGCAGGGCGGAGAGCTTGATGGAAATGCCCGGGCCTTCATAAATCCCACGGCCATGGGACGCTTTGCCGATCGAATGGATGGCTTGTTCGTACGAGGCCAGGTACTTCTGCGCATCGTGTTCGGTGAGTGCGGCTTCACCCAGCATGTCGTAGGAATAACGGAAGCCCTTGGCTTCGAACTTGCTGGCGTTGGCCAGGGCTTCGGCGATGGTTTCGCCGGTGACGAACTGTTCGCCCATCAGGCGCATGGCCATGTCGACGCCCTTGCGGATCATCGGCTCGCCGCTCTTGCCGATGATGCGGCTCAGGGAGGAGGTCAGGCCCGCTTCGTTATGGGTGGCGACCAGCTTGCCGGTCAGCAGCAGGCCCCAGGTGGCGGCGTTGACGAACAGCGACGGGCTGTTGCCCAAGTGTGGCTGCCAGTTGCCGGTGCTGATCTTGTCGCGGATCAGCGCATCACGGGTGCCTTTGTCCGGAATGCGCAGCAGCGCCTCGGCCAGGCACATCAGCGCCACGCCTTCCTGGGACGACAGGGAAAATTCCTGCAGCAAGCCCTGAACGATACCGGCACGGCCGCCGGCACTTTTCTGGTTGCGCAGTTTTTCCGCAATGGAGGCGGCCAACTTGTTGGTGGCTTCGGCCATTTGCGCCGGCAGGCGGGCCTGCTCGATCAGCATCGGCACCACTTCCGGCTCAGGGCGACGGTAAGCGGCGGTGATGGAGGCGCGCAGGACCGATTGCGGCAGGATGCTCTCGGCAAATTCGAGGAAGCATTGGTGAGCATGGTCGACCTGCACATCGCCAGCATCGTCGCTGTCGGTGCGAGGTGAACCGTTCAGCTCGGTCAGGGTTGCACCACCCTCGAGTTTTTCCAGGTAATTGAAAATTGCCTGCTTGATCAGCCAGTGCGGCGTGCGATCAATCGAGGTTGCGGCCGCCTTGAGGCGTTCGCGGGTCGGGTCATCAAGTTTGACCCCAAGGGTGGTGGTAGCCATATTTTTATCCTCATGTTTACCACGTATGGCGTGGCATCAGCTGGCGGCAAGATTAGCTGCGGGATGATTGAGGTGCAACCGGGTGCAACCCTTTTTTTCTCGAAATGACAGGCAGCTCATCCGGAAGCAAATGTTGCCCGGCTGATCCTGCACCGGCTTAGTGCTTTGGCTTCTAGCTGAGTGCTAGGAACTGCACTAAAAGGGAGCAAAAAACACAGAATTTGCGATAAAACCGATCAGGTGCAACTTATTCGAGCGAAACTGGTTGCACCTTATTTGATTTGTTGAATAGCATTCGCGGCCAAGGTGCAACCGGCTTCAACGTCGAGGGGCATCGGCTGATGGCTTTCCTGGGGAAACATCAGTCATAAATTCGCGGGACTGCAAATCGTCGCTATAACGTCCGTGTTGTCGACGCTTTCAACTGCCACCGCACCATAAAAACAAAGCCAGGGCGTAACTCATGAGTGTTAGTAATCCCACCTTGATCACTTTCGTGATCTATATCGCAGCCATGGTCCTGATCGGTCTGATGGCTTACCGCTCCACCAACAACCTTTCCGATTACATCCTGGGCGGTCGCAGCCTGGGCAGCGTGGTAACGGCATTGTCCGCCGGTGCTTCGGACATGAGCGGCTGGTTGTTGATGGGCTTGCCGGGTGCCATCTACATGTCCGGCCTGTCGGAAAGCTGGATCGCCATCGGCCTGATCGTCGGTGCCTACCTCAACTGGCTGTTCGTGGCCGGTCGCCTGCGGGTGCAGACCGAGCACAACGGTGACGCACTGACGCTGCCGGACTACTTCTCCAGCCGTTTCGAAGACAAGAGCGGCCTGCTGCGGATTATCTCGGCGGTGGTCATCCTGGTGTTCTTCACCATTTATTGCGCTTCCGGCATCGTGGCCGGTGCCCGTCTGTTCGAAAGCACCTTCGGCATGTCCTACGAGACCGCGCTGTGGGCCGGTGCTGCAGCGACCATCGCCTACACCTTTGTCGGTGGTTTCCTGGCCGTGAGCTGGACCGACACCGTGCAAGCCACCCTGATGATCTTCGCGCTGATCCTCACGCCGATCATCGTGCTGCTGGCTACCGGTGGTGTGGACACCACGTTCCTGGCTATTGAAGCGAAAGATCCTTCGTCCTTCGACATGCTGAAAAACACCACCTTCATCGGCATCATCTCGCTGATGGGCTGGGGCCTGGGCTACTTCGGCCAACCGCACATCCTGGCGCGCTTCATGGCGGCGGATTCGGTCAAGTCGATCGCCAATGCCCGTCGCATTTCCATGACCTGGATGATCCTGTGCCTGGGCGGCACCGTGGCCGTGGGCTTCTTCGGTATCGCTTACTTCTCGGCGCACCCTGACGTGGCCGGGCCAGTGACCGAGAACCCTGAGCGCGTGTTCATCGAGTTGGCGAAGATCCTGTTCAACCCGTGGGTGGCGGGTGTGTTGCTGTCGGCCATCCTGGCGGCGGTGATGAGTACCCTGAGCTGCCAGTTGCTGGTGTGCTCCAGTGCCCTGACCGAAGACTTCTACAAGACCTTCCTGCGCAAGAGCGCTTCCCAGCTGGAACTGGTCTGGGTCGGCCGTGCCATGGTGCTGCTGGTGGCCTTGGTCGCCATCGCCCTGGCCGCCAATCCGGAAAACCGCGTACTGGGCCTGGTGAGCTACGCCTGGGCCGGTTTTGGTGCCGCCTTCGGCCCGGTTGTGTTGATCTCGGTGATCTGGAAAGGCATGACCCGCAACGGCGCGCTGGCCGGCATCCTGGTGGGGGCGATTACCGTCATCGTCTGGAAGCACTTCGAGCTGCTGGGCCTGTACGAAATCATCCCTGGCTTCATTTTTGCCAGCCTGGCTATCTACCTGGTCAGCAAGACGGGCTCGCCTACCGCCGGTATGGTGCAGCGCTTCGAAGCAGCCGAGAAAGATTTCCGTCTGAATCAGTAAGACCTTCAGCGCGGCCTCGATGGCTCGCAGGAGGGTTTGCATGAAAAACGGCCCGTCTCCAATGGAGGCGGGCCGTTTTTTCATGGCGCTCAGTCCGGATTGGCGTCAGGCTGGTTGAGAAAGATCAACACCCCCAAAATCGCCATATAGAACCTGAACGCAGCGTCCTGGCCATTCCAGATTTCTGATTGCCACATCAGGAACCACTCGCCACCGACCACCATGAAGCCAAAGAACCAGACGAAGAAACCCATCGTCAGGCCGGCAACGGCCCAGCGCTTGGCGCGGGCGAAAACAGCGGCCTCGGCTTGGCGTGCCAGCCACAGTTCCAGTGCGCCGTAGCCCAGCAACCCTGCCGTCATCGCTTCGCCGAGAATAATCAGCCAATAGGCCCCGTGCCACATCCACGGTTGATCGATGGCCCGATACCGGGCGGCGTTGTCGGGAAAGGTGGTATCCATACTCAGTACGTGATGGACGAAATTGAAGTTGGAGCTGTAGTCCGTGACGTTATTGAACACGGTCAGGAAGGCGAATGCGGCAAGCGCCAGGGTCATTGCGATTTTTGCGTAACGTGTCGTCATGCCGTGCATCCTTTGCTTTTTTTGCGACCAGCACACGTTATCACGGCTGTTACGGCGCCGAGATCCGTCGTGTTGCAGGAAACGGCTGATTCATTTGTGGGATGGTTGCGGTTGGCCGCGATGCCACGAATGTCTATCGGAAAATGCATCACGTCTTGCCGCTTTTAGCTCATTGGTTGTAAGGCAAATCTGTTTTTCCTGACCTCCAATCCACTCCCCCTATCGCTCGTGCAGAATCGCCCGCCTCCACTCAGCAGAGGCACATTGGATGTTCCCGCCTGCCAACCAACCGCGTTTCACGCTGACGCTCGACAGCGAGCCGAATGAACTCAAGGTGCTCGAGTTCAAGGGCAAGGAAGCCATCAGCCAGCCCTATCGCTTTGATCTGGAACTGGTCAGCGAGCGGTCTGACCTGGCGCTGGAAGAGCTCCTGCATCGCCAGGCATTTCTGGGGTTCGAAGATTGGGGCCGTGGCGTACACGGCCAGGTCTATAGCGTGGCCCAGGGGGATTCGGGCAAGCGCCTGACCCGTTACCAGGTCAGCCTGGTGCCCCGCCTGGCCTACCTGCGTCATCGCATCAACCAGCGGATTTTCCAGCACCTGAGCGTGCCCGATATCGTCGCCCGGGTGTTGAAGGAACACGGGATCCTGGCGGATGCCTGCCAGTTCACGCTGGGCGGGCAATACCCCGAGCGTGAATATTGTGTGCAGTATGGTGAAAGCGACCTGGCCTTCATCGAGCGGATTTGCGCCGAAGTCGGTATCCATTATCACTTCAGGCATCGCCCTGACGGCCATCTGCTGGTGTTCGGTGACGACCAGACGGTGTTTCACCGCCTGCCTGAGTCGACGCTATACCTGCCGGACAGCGGCATGGCCGCCGACGAGCCGGCCATCAAGCGCCTGGCGGTGCGGCTGCAGACCCGTACCACTGCCGTGACGTTGCGCGATTACGACTTCCGCAGGCCCGGTTTGTTACTGCAAACCCAACTCGACAATCGACAGCGCCCTGTGCTCGAGGACTATCATTATCCCGGTGGTTTCTGCGCCCGTGACGACGGCAAGCATCTGACCCGACGCGCCCTTGAGCGCCACGGCGCTAACCACTGCGTGGCAGAAGGCGGCAGCAATGAAAGCTCCCTGGTCAGCGGACATTTCATGCGTATCAAGGAACATCCCCGAGAGCCGTGGAATGATCTCTGGCTCCTGACGCAGGTCGACCATCATGGCCGTCAACCGCAGGTGCTGGAAGAAACAGCCGCCGGCCCGGATGAATTCCAGGGCTACAAAAATACCTTTCTTGCCACGCCATGGGACGTGTTCTTTCGGCCACCTTTGCATCACGAAAAGCCCCGCGCCCATGGTTATCAGTCGGCGGTGGTGACCGGGCCGGTGGACAGCGAGATCCATTGCGATGAATTCGGGCGGGTCAAGGTGCAACTGGTCTGGGATCGCGACGGTCAATGCGACGAGCATTCCAGCTGCTGGCTGCGCGTGGCCTCCGGTTGGGCCCATGATCGCTATGGCGCAGTGATGATTCCCCGGGTCGGCATGGAAGTCCTGGTGGGGTTCATCGATGGTGATGTGGACAAGCCGTTGGTGGTGGGGTGCCTGCCCAATGGCGCCAACCCGGTGCCGCTGGACCTGCCTGCGGACAAGACCCGCAGCGTGTTGCGCAGCCAGAGCAGCCCCGGCGGGGCGGGCTACAACGAATTGCGCATCGAGGATCGCAAGGGCGCCGAGGAGATCTACCTGCGGGCCCAGCGCAACTGGACCCAGCATGTGCTGCATGACCAGCGGGTGCAGGTCGATCACGAGCGCAGCATCGTTGTCGCCGGTACGGCACGGCACGAGCTCAAGGCCGACGAGCAGCGCCTGACCCACGGTCAACGCCGGGCAGAAGTGCGGCAGGACGATCATCTGCTGGTGAGCGGCGAGCGGCATATTCGTGTCACCAGCCAGGTCCTGAGTGCCAGCCAGCAGTTTCATGTCAGCGCCGGCCAGCAGGTAGTCTTGGACGGGGGCACGAGCGTGACCCTTCAGGCCGGCGGTCATTGGATCAACATCGGCGCCGGCGGGATTTCCAGCAGCGTCCCCATCGAGGTCGGTGGGGCGCCGATGGCGGTCATGAGCGCGGCATCCGGCTCTCCAGGCAGCGCCGAGAAGCTGGTCGCTGCGGCGGCGCCTGCGCTTTCCCTTGCGCAGATCCTCAGTTTCCAAGGTTCGGCGCCGTTCTGTGAGGAGTGTGAGCGTTGCAGGAATGGCGCCTGTGCAGCGCCGCCGGTCTTTCACAAACCAGTCGATGTCCGGGGGCGTCCATGAACAGCGATCAATCTCCTCGCGCCTGGCTTGAGGAGCACCCCTTGCAGGCCTCCGAGCAACTTTTCGCCATTTTCAGCAATGCCAGTCGCGCCGGGGCGTTGTCGGCCTGGAGGCGTTCGATGACCTCGGCAGCCAGCCCGATCTGGGCCGATACGCCGTACGCCGAGTGGGAAGCGGTCATGCCTTATGTAGGTCTGGTCAGCGCAGACAGTGGGTTTCTTGATTGGATCGCCGCCACCGATTCCGTCGATTGGGGTTGGCTGGCGGTTTCGTGCGTGAGCCAGGAAATCCTTGTCGAACACTTGCGCGGGCTCACGCAGGTGTTGTTGCCCGGTGGCAAGCCGGTCTTCCTGCGTTTTTGGGATGGGCGCTTTGTGCGGCCGATCCTGCAATCGACGGCGGTGGAGGCCGGGCAACTCTTGCCGGTCATCAAGCGCTGTCTGATCAATGGGCAATCCCTTGAGGTCGTGGGAAATGCCCAGCGGCCGGCCCAGGCTTTTCCCTGGTGGCAAGTACCCGTCGCACTGTTGGACGCAATGGCCGAGGTTCCGACGGACTGTCTGCTGGACAACGTGCTCACTTGGCTGGGTGAAGAGCATCCGCATGTGTTCGAGCGGGTCGACGGCAGCGTCTTGCGCTGCAAGATTGCCCGCTTTCTTGAGCGATCGGAGCCGGTTGAGGCGCAAAAGGCGCCATTGCAGGCGTATTTGCTGCGAGAGCTGGGCTGAGGCTGGCCTGTCCGCTGGGCTGCGAACCCCTGACGTCCGACGCGCTTCAAGGTAAACTCGTCGCCCTTCGCAGGAGCCGCCATGAATTATCGCCACGCCTTCCACGCCGGCAATCACGCCGACGTGTTCAAACACCTGACCTTGACCCGCCTCATCGCCTTGATGTCGCGCAAGGAGCAGCCCTTTGCCTACCTCGATACCCATGCGGGCATTGGGCTGTACGACCTGCAGGGTGACCAGGCCAACCGTACCGGCGAGTACCTGGAAGGCATTGCGCGGTTGTGGGGCGAGAGCGATCTGCCGCCGTTGACCGCCGATTACATGAAGGTGCTGCACGAAATGAACCCGGACGGCCAGTTGCGCTACTACCCGGGCTCGCCGGAGCTGGCGCGGCGCCTGACCCGTTCGCATGACCGTGTGCTGCTCAATGAGAAACACCCTGAAGACGGCGTGTTGCTCAAGGACAACATGAAAGGCGACCGTCGCGTGGCGGTGCACCTGGGTGAGGGCTGGCATGTGCCGCGGGCACTGCTGCCGGTGGCAGAGAAGCGTGCCCTGATGCTGATCGATCCGCCCTTCGAGCAGCTGGACGAGATGCAGCGCTGCGCCGCCTCCCTCAAGGAAGCCATTGGCCGGATGCGCCAGACGGTGGCGGCGATCTGGTACCCGGTAAAGGACCAGCGGATGTTGCGCCGCTTCTACCAGGACCTGGCCGGCACGGGCGCGCCGAAGCTGTTGCGGGTGGAACTGCTGGTGCATCCACTGGCGACGCCCAACAGCCTGAACGGCTCCGGCCTGGCGATTGCCAACCCGCCGTGGGGGCTGGAGGAAGAGTTGCGTGAACTGCTGCCGTGGCTGTCGAAAAAGCTGGGGCAGACCCAGGGCGGGTGGCAGATGGATTGGTTGATCGCTGAAAGCTGATGGCTTGATGGCGTCTGGAAGGGCGCCATCGCGAGCAGGCTCGCTCCCACATGAGTTGCGGGGATGTTCGCAGAACTGTAACCGCCACAAATTCTTGTGGGAGCCAAGCTTGCTCGCGATGACGGTGGTTCAGCCGCATTGATGTTGAATGTGCCGCCGCATCGCGGGCAAGCCTTGCTCCCACAAGCTCAGCTTCCACACTGGGTCTGGGGTTTAAAAGTCAGATCGGGCAGGTCACGCCCGTACCGCCAATCCCGCAATAGCCTTCAGGGTTCTTCGCCAGGTACTGCTGGTGGTAAGCCTCGGCGAAGTAGACCGTCGGTGCTTCTTCGATTTCGGTCGTGATGGTGCCTTTGCCGGCCTTGGTCAACTCGGCCTGGAACACTTGCTCGCTGTGTTTGGCCGCCGCCAGTTGAGCGGGGTTGGTGGCATAGATCACTGAACGGTACTGGGTGCCGATGTCATTCCCCTGGCGCATGCCCTGGGTCGGGTTGTGCAGTTCCCAGAACATTTTCAGAAGCTGCTCGTAGCTGACTTTTGCTGGCTCATAGACCACCAGTACCACTTCACTGTGGCCGGTCAGACCCGAACAGACTTCCTCATACGTCGGGTTCGGCGTGAAGCCGCCGGCGTAACCCACCGCTGTACTGACCACGCCTTCGCGCTGCCAGAACTTGCGCTCCGCGCCCCAGAAGCAGCCGAGGCCGAAGATTGCGAAATCCACGTCCATGGCAAACGGGCCCAGCAGGGGCGCGTCGTGGACGAAGTGTTTTTCCGGCACGCTCATCGGCGTTTCACGGCCAGGCAGGGCTTGTTCTTGAGTAGGGAGCACGTTTTTGTTCACCAGGATTTCCGAGCGCAAGACCATTGATCAGTCCTCTCAGTCAGATTGAGTTGAGCGAAATAGACCGTCAGTGTGCCTCAGAAAAGCCGCCGCAAGCTATACGCAGCTGTCAGACCAGAGGCCCGCGCGGGTAGCGCTTGAGCTTTTCGACCAGCTCGGCGCCGGGGATTGGCCGGTCGAACAGGTAGCCCTGGCCGACGTCGCAGCGGTGGCGCCGCAGAAACGCCAGTTGCTGGGCGGTTTCGATGCCTTCGGCCACGACCTTGAGTTTCAGGTTGTGGGCCATGGCGATCACCGCCGAGGTGATTTCCATGTCGTCCTGGTTGTCCGGGATTTCGTGGATGAAGCTGCGATCGATCTTGATGATGTCGATCGGGAATTTCTTCAGGTAGCTCAAGGACGAATAACCGGTGCCGAAGTCGTCCATGGCCAGGGTCAGCCCCAGGCGCTTCAGCTGGTCGAGCTGCAAGTGGGTGTCTTCGGTGGCTTCCAGCAACAGGCCTTCGGTCAGCTCCAGTTCCAGCAGCCGGGCCGGCAGTTGTTCCTCCTTGAGGATGCTGGCGATGGAGGCGACCAGGTCCGGGTCGGAAAACTGCTTGGGCGACAGGTTGATCGCCACTTGCAGGTTACCCAGGCCGGCCGCGGTCAGCTGTTTGCTCATGCGGCAAGCCTGGCGGGCGATCCATTTGCCGATGGGGATGATCAGGCCGGTTTCTTCGGCCACGCTGATGAACTGGTCCGGGCGGATCATGCCCTTTTCCGGATGGTTCCAGCGCAGCAGCGCTTCCATGCCCAGCAGGCGGCCGCTGCGCAGGCACAACTTGGGCTGGTAGAACACGTCCAGTTCGTTCTGGGTCAAGGCGCGGCGCAGGTTGTTTTCCACAAACAGCTTGTAGCTGGCCTCGGCATTCAGCGCCTCGGTGAACACCTGGACCTGGTGCTTGCCGTTGGCTTTGGCCTTGTGCAGGGCGAGGCCGGCGTTGCGCATCAGGGTCTGCGGATCGCGGCCGTGCAACGGCGCACAGGCCAGGCCCACGGAGCCGGTCACGCTGATCAACTGGTTATCGACGAACATCGGCTTGTCGAGGGTCATCAGCAACTGGCTGGCGATCTGTTGCCCGGCTTCCAGGCTCGTGTCGTCCAGCAGGACCGCGAATTCGTTACTGGCAAATCGCGCCAGGCTGCCGCTGGGGCTCAAGCTGTTGCGCAGGCGCCGGGCCAGGCTGATCAGCAGTTTGTCACCGGTCTGGTGGCCGAGGCTGTCGTTGATGCGCTTGAAGTTGTCGATGTCCACCAGCAGCAGGCTGATGGGCGAATCACTGTCCCGGGCGAAGCGTTCATCGAGGTTGCGAATGAACGCCGGACGGTTGCCCAGGTTGGTCAGATTGTCGGTGTACGCCAGGCGCTCGATGCGCTGCTGGGCCAGCTTGGTCTGGGTGATGTCTTCGTAGATGCCGATGTAGTGGGTCAGCTCGCGGTTGTCGCCGTAGACCTTGGAAATCGACAACTGGCCCCAGTAGGGCTCCAGGTTCTTGCGCCGACTCTTGAACTCACCCTGCCAACTGTTGCTCTGGGCCAGCGCCGAGGGTGCGTCGAACAGCAGTTCGCTGAGATTCTCCAGGGCCGGCAGTTCCGAGAGGCGTTGGCCGTGGACTTCCTCGGTGGTGTACTGGGTGATCGCGGTGAAGCTCGGGTTGACGTACTCCACCACGCCGTCGCAATTGACCAGCAGGAACGCGTTGGCGCTCTGCTCCACGGCGCGCTGGAACAAGTGCAGGGCACTGGTGGCGGTGCGTCGGTTATGGTTGTTGATGACCTGGGCGAACTGGTCCGCGAGCTCGCCGGCAAAGGCGATTTCATCCGATTGCCAGGCGCGGGTGACGCCTACTTGCTCCAGGCACAGCACGCCCACCACCTGGCCGTCGATACGCACGCTGGCGTCGAGAATGGCATTGACGTCACGGGCGCGCAGGCTCTCGGCCATTTCCCGGGTGCGCGGGTCGCGTATTGCATTGTGGGCGTCAATGGCGCGGCAGGTCTGCAGCGCTTCCATGTAGTCGGGAAAGTCGTTGGCGTCGATCACCGCCGGCAGGAAATACGCCTGGGACGCGCGGTTGTAGGCGGAAATCGGAACCAGTTTGCCATCGTCCAGATTCCAGAGGCTGGCGCAGTCGATCTGGTAGATGTCGCAGGCGCTGCGTGTGATGAGTTCGGCGGCTTCGAGCAGGGAGTTGTTGGCGCTGTAGCGTTGACGGGTCAGCAGCAGGATCAAGTCCTGTTGGGCGCGTACCCGGTCCAGGTGCTGGAGTTGCTCTTGCTGGGCGCGCTGGTTCAGTTCCAGGGCGATCTGCAGGCGTGAATTCTGGGTTTCCAGGTCCAGGGCCGGCACGGAGGGTTCGCCTTGCAGCAAATTGTCCACTTCCAGCAGGTAACCGCGCAGCAGATGACGATTGTGTTGCTTATAGGCCTCCCCCGTCTCCAGTACGTTCATCGGGCCCTTGGCGGTGTGGAGCGTGTAGCGAATCTGGTAATGCGCGGCCTGGGCCAATTGTTGCTGGATGGCGTCGTGCAACTGATAGCGTGCTTCGGGCTCCATCAAGCTGGCGTAAGGCGCACTGACCAGCGAGCACAGCTCTACCGCCGGTAGGCCGAAGTATCGCTCGCAGTTGGGATCGAGGAACAACAGCGCCCAGCTTGCTTCATTCAGCCGTTCGAAACGCAGCATACCGAGCCGCGAGGGCACCGGTAACTGCGTCACTACCTCGGCCGCCATACGGCTGGCGGCATCGGGTTGGCTTTTCATGGGGAAACTCGCTTCGAAAATGCTGATCGCGCCGGGCTGACGCCCTCGTTATTACGGATTGGCGCAAGGTTGCATCATTGCGGCACTGGCTGACAAGAGAGATGAAGGCCAAGTGCTATAAACCTTTTATCGGCCGACAAGAGGATTTCTCCAGTCGCCGACCGATCAGAGGGCATGGAAAATCATTGCAGTGGGATATCGACTGCCTGCAAGGGGTTGCCGTCCCGGTCGTGGAAGGTGACTTGAAGGCTCTGGGCCGTGACATGCAGGTGGGCGAAGTTGTCCTGACTCACCACTTTGCTGGTCAGTTCATAGCGGTACTCACCACTTTGGGTGCGGGCCATCGGCCTGTGGAAAATAAAATCCGAGGCTTTTGCAAAAGGCAGCAATTTGCTGTTGTAGAACGGCGAGGAAACCACGGTGTTGACCTCGAAATCAGGATCCTCGCTATGACGCAGGCGGCTGGTCATGGAGCCGTGGACATCGCCCGAGACGAAAACCACGTTTTTGATCCGATGGCGGCGTATGGTTTCCAGCAGGCGCAGGCGTTGTTCCGGGAACGCCTGCCAGGCGTCGCCGTCATCGTGCTTGCTGTCAGGGAAGAACATGACGCTGGTCACGACGAGTTTGACCCGGGCGGTGCTGTTGATAAGCCATTGGAGCAGGGACTGTTCCTGTTCCTCGTCGAGGATGCGCCGATCGTGCGCCGACAGGTTGCGTTGCGTCCGACTGTCGGTGACGAACCATTGGATATCGCCGTGGGTGAAGGTGTACCAGTAGCGGGTTAACGACTTGTGTAATGTTCCGTCGCTCGACAGTTCATGGGCGGGCCCGTGGCTGGCCTGATAAAGCCCATAAGCGCCCATGGCATTGGCGTATAGAACATCGTCGTTACCGGTTTTCCTGGCGGGCCAGTTGTCTTCGATCTCATGGTCGTCAAGGATCATGTAGGTAGGGGTGCCAGACATCAGTTTGCGGATATGCGGCTGGCTAAATACCGATCGGTATCTGAAAAGGATGTTCTGATAGGTTCGGTCCGGTCCGATGACATTCAGGTCATCCAGATAAACCTGATCGCCGGTCATCAATACCGCGCTGATCGGCGGGTCGGCCTGTTCCACGAGGCGATTGATGCCGGCAAAGGTGCGGTCCCCAAGCCCCGGTAGCAACGGGGTGCCGGCGGCGATTCGCAAGTAGCGACAAGAGCCCACGATATAAGCGCGTGGCCCATCGGTTTTGCTGGCCGGGGTGCGTAAGCAGTAGGTGTTCCTGGGCCATTGCAGCGGCAGTTCCTGGACGGTTTCCACGGTATGGGTCGGGCTCAGGGGGCTGAACCAGCCGGCCTGGTATTCGTAGGCGGTGTCGGGTTGAAGGCCTTTCAGCACGATGACATCGGACATGTCGCGGTAGGCCTTCAGTTGGACAAAATGCCCTTTCGACCAGCGTGTATCGCCTTGGCGCCGGTGGCGAATGCCGGCGAATACCCGGTTGTTGTCGTGATCGCCGCGCAGGAATATCCGGGCGTGATCCGTTGTCGTGTGGCCGACAATGGGGCCAACGGTAGGTTTGAACATATTCGAATCCATTCGAAGTTTTAATAGTGGGGTACAAGCATCCAGTTGCCTGGTGGTTTGATGCTAAAGCCCGGCGCGTCATAAATATCGATAGGGAAGGGGGCGCAAGTTGTGGGTAATGACTAACAGGGGGTGTAGTCATTTAAAACTTGCGGGGTAGGAAAATGCCGGGTTGCCTGACAGATCGCCATCGCGAGCAAGCTCGCTTCCACAGGGGGCTTGGTTGGCTTCAAGTTAAGGTGCAGCACCACAAGTCATTGTGGGAGCGAGCCTGCTCGCGATGAGGCCGGCACATCCAACCTCCCTGTACCTGGCCTGAATTCCAGGCAAAAAAAAGCCCCGCCAAACGGACGGGGTTGAGGTACGAGCGTGGCGCTCGGAAAACAGTGCGCCGAATGGCCCTCCGCAAGGGAGGGCCGCCCGGTGTTACAGCAGGATGGTGCGGATGTCGCCCAGCAGGTCGCTCAAGCGCTTGGTGAAGCGTGCAGCGGCGGCGCCGTTGATCACACGGTGATCGTAGGACAGCGACAGTGGCAGCATCAGCTTCGGCTGGAAGGCTTTACCGTCCCAGACAGGCTGGATGGTGGCCTTGGAAACACCCAGGATCGCCACTTCCGGCGCGTTGACGATCGGCGTGAAGCCGGTGCCGCCAATGTGGCCGAGGCTGGAAATGGTGAAGCAGGCGCCTTGCATGTCGTCGGCGGTGAGCTTCTTGTTCCGGGCTTTTTCGGCCAGGGCAGCGGCTTCGGCAGCCAGTTGCAGCAGGCTCTTCTGGTCGACGTTGCGGATGACCGGTACCAGCAGGCCTTCCGGGGTGTCGACGGCAAAGCCGATGTGCACGTATTTCTTGCGGATCACAGCCTTGCCACTCGGGGCCAGGGAGGCGTTGAAGTCCGGCAGTTCCTTGAGCAGGTGTGCACAAGCCTTGAGCAGCAGAGGCAGCACGGTCAGCTTCACGCCGGCCTTTTCCGCCACGGCTTTCTGCGCGACGCGGAAGGCCTCCAGCTCAGTGATATCAGCCTGGTCGAACTGAGTCACGTGGGGAATGTTCAGCCAACTGCGATGCAGGCTCGACGCGCCGATCTGCATCAGGCGAGTCATGGCCACTTCTTCGGTTTCGCCGAAGCGGCTGAAGTCCACCGCCGGGATCGGCGGGATACCCGCGCCGCCAGAGGCGCCTTCGGCCGGTGCGTTCTTGGCCTTCTGCATCATGGCCTTGACGTAGGCCTGCACGTCTTCCTTCAGCACGCGACCGTGTGGGCCGCTTGGGCCGACGGCGGACAGCTCGACACCGAATTCACGGGCCAGCTGACGCACCGCAGGGCCAGCGTGCACCTTGGCACCGCTTGGCGCAGGCGCGGCGGCAACCGGAGCAGCCTCGGCCTTGGCGGCAG
>NZ_ATLN01000020.1:0-80319 GCF_000416195.1 Pseudomonas sp. CFII68 | reverse complement strand
TATCCCCGCTGGGCTGCGCAGCAGCCCCAAGCCAGGCGACTCGGCGTGCCAGGAAGATTGAGTTCACTGTTTTAAGGCTGCTGCGCAGCCCCGCGGGGATAAATCCCCTCGCCACAGGTTTATCTATGCTGTTGGAAAGGGGCGCGCACGGGCCAGCGCTTCGATTTCGATCAGGTACCCATGGTGCAAGGCCGGGACGGGCACCACCGCGCGCGCAGGCCGGTGTTCGCCGAGATAGCGGGCGTAGATCCGGTCGAAAGCCGGCCAGTGTTCGATGCCGGCGACATAGACCGTCACTTTCAGCAGGTCGCTGGGGCTGCAACCTGCCGCGCCGAGAATCGCCATCAGGTTGTCCAGGGCGATGGCGGCTTGCACTTCGAACGGTTGGTCGACGCTGTGGCTGCCATCGGCGCGCACTGGCAGTTGTCCGGACACGTACAAGACGCCCTGGTGCAAAACCGCTTGAGCGTAATGTCCGCCCGCAGCGGCCGCCTGGGTTGTGTGAATCAACTCGATTTCACCAGCCATGCAGACGACTCCAGGTGTGCACCGCGCCCGAGGCATCGCAGGCGTGGTAATCAGGGAATTGCGCACCGGTGGCGCAGGCGTGGTTGGGCAGGATGCGCAGGCGACTGCCGATGGGAAACCGCTCGG
The DNA here is from genome assembly GCF_000416195.1 of Pseudomonas sp. CFII68. Taxonomy (NCBI): domain Bacteria; kingdom Pseudomonadati; phylum Pseudomonadota; class Gammaproteobacteria; order Pseudomonadales; family Pseudomonadaceae; genus Pseudomonas; species Pseudomonas sp. CFII68. The sequence goes on along the minus strand of NZ_ATLN01000020.1, from coordinate 79,665 downwards.
TGATATCGATGTCCCCGGGGCTGGAAAGGGTGACGATGCCGTGTTCCTGGTTGGCGCTGGTGAGCAGCGCGCCCTCGATCCAGTCACCGGCTTCGCTGCACACCTGCCCATAGCCGAAATCCGTTTGCTGGCGCTGCGTACCTCGATCACGACTCATGGCCATCCAGCCGGCATCGGTGATGATCCAGCCTTTGTCCGGCTGGTGACCGATGACCGTGGTTAGCACGCTCAAGGCCAGCTCGTCCGCCTGGCAAACACCGATGTTGTGCATCACCAGGTCGAAGAACACATAGACGCCGGCGCGCACTTCAGTGACGCCTTCCAGGCTTTGCGCCGAAAGTGCCGTGGGTGTGGAGCCGATGCTGACCTCGGGGCAGGCCAGCCCGGCTGCACGGATGCGTTGGGCGGCGCTGACGCAGAGGTGGCGTTCTTGTTCGGCCAAGGCTTGCAGCGCTTGGGGGGTGTCGAGCTCGTAGCTGGACCCGGCGTGGGTCATGACGCCGCACAACTGCATGCCGCCTTCGCTGAGTTGCCGGGCGATGTCGACAAGTGCATCGTCTTCAACGCGCACGCCGGACCGATGGCCATCGCAATCGATCTCGATCCAGACCTCGAAACGTTCGTCGTGCTGCCTGCCGAAATCGACGATGGCCTGCGTCGCCGCCAGGCTGTCGGTCAAGATGCTCAAGCGGCAGCCCTTACGCCGCAGCGTCAGGGCCTGGGCCAGTTTGCCGGGCGCCATGGACACGGCATAAAAGATGTCGTGGATGCCGGCGGCGAAGCAATGCTCGGCTTCCTTGAGGGTCGACACGGTGATGGCGCTGGCGCCTGCTGCAAGCTGCGCCTGAACCACCGGCAGGCATTTGCTGGTCTTGATGTGCGGGCGCAAACGCACGCCCAAGGCGTCCATGCGGTGTTGCATGCGTTGGATATTGCGCTGCATTCGCGGCACGTCGATGAGCGCGACCGGGGTATCGAGGGAAGCAATTGAGACTGGCATGAACGAGGCTCGCGGGTAAAAGACAGGCTCGACTCTACTCAGTCATCGTAAAGCCGTGGTTCAATGCGCTGTCATCAATCATTAAGTTGAACTGAATGATCAGCCTCGAAGACCTGCGCATGGCCGTGACGCTGGCACGCTGCGAATCGTTGAGCGCCGCTGCCAGGGCCCTCAATGTCTCGCCGCCAGCGCTGTCCATGCGCTTGCGCAAACTGGAGACACTCCTGGGCCTGACCTTGGCCAATCGCGACGCCCGGCGGCTGAGCCTGACCGCCGACGGCGAGCGTTTCTCGCGCCAGAGTGCGCTGTTGCTGGAACAGCTGGAAGCGCTTCCCGAATCGTTCAGGCAGCAAGACGATCAACTGGCTGGCACCCTCAGGCTGGCGGCACCGTTCGGCTATGGACGCCAACGCCTCGCGCCGCTGCTGGCCCGTTTTGCCAGGTTGCATCCGCAGCTGTGCCTGCATCTGGATCTACGGGAAACGCCCTGGCCTGACCGTCATGACAGCGATGCGGTGATTCACATCGGTCACCTGAGCGACAGCCAATGGGTCGCCCGGCCTCTCACGCAAAATGACCGATGGCTGTGCGCGAGCCCCGCTTACCTGGAGCAGAACGGCACACCGCTAGTGCCGGAGCAACTCGCCGAGCACCGCTGCATCTGTATTCGTGAAAACGATGAAGATGTCACCCTGTGGCACCTGCGCAATGCGCACGGGCGCAAGACCCTGCGGATCAAGCCTGCCTTGTTGAGCAACGATGGCAGCGTGGCCCGACGCTGGGCCGAACAGGGCCTGGGGCTGGTGCTGCGTTCGCAATGGGACGTCAGCAAAGCCATCACCGACGGCCGCTTGGTACGGGTGCTCGCCGATTGGCAATTCGACAGCGCCCCCATCAACCTGCTGGTGCCCTCGCGCAAACTGCGCAGCGCGCGGGTGCAGGCGTTGGTGAGCTTCCTGGAGGCCGAACTGAAGGTCTGAATAGGCCACTGCTCCTACCGACCCACCGCCATCGCGAGCAGGCTCGCTCCCACAATGGATCGGCGGCGTTCCTCGGACCTGTGTCCACCACCATCCCCCTGTGGGAGCGAGCTTGCTCGCGATGACGGCAGCCCATTCACCGCGGATGCTGAAGCTGCTGCGCCAAGCGTAGATTCTGCCGAAAACAACGCTTTGCAGAGCCGTTTGGCGCACCATAACTGCCCGCAAACCGAAGAAACACGGGCACAACGCCCACGCCTGGAGCATCCCGCAAAGTCTGCTGAGCGAGCCCCGCAAAACGGTGGTTTGTACCAAGCGGCCGGTATTTTTAACGATTTATCCACGGTCTCATGGTGTTGTAATGAAAACGTGATGCAGCGTTGCACCGATGCCTCACGAAAGGCGCCATCGTTCGCCTCGTCGAGCCTTCAACAACAATCCAGGACCGCACTCATGAGCTTTCTTCGACCCAAGTACATCACCTTCGACTGCTACGGCACGTTGACCAATTTCCAGATGGGCACCATGACCCGCGAGCTGTTCGCGGACCGTGTCGATGCCGGGCAGATGGACCAGTTCGTCAAGGATTTCTCCGCTTATCGCCTGGACCAGGTGATGGGGGACTGGCGGCCCTATGATGAAATCATCAAGACCTCCCTGATGCGGGTCTGCAAGCGTTGGGGCGTCGAATATCGTGGCGAAGGCCAGCTCTATTACGACGCCGTGCCAACCTGGGGCCCTCACGCCGACGTACCGGCGGGCTTGTCGAAAATCGCCGACAAGATCCCCCTGGTGATTTTTTCCAACGCGATGGACGAGCAAATCATGTCCAACGTCGACAAGCTCGGCGCACCTTTCCATAAAGTCTTCACGGCCCAGCAGGCCCAGGCCTACAAGCCGCGCCTGGCCGCCTTCGAATTCATGCTCGATAACCTTGGCTGCGGACCGGAAGACGTCCTGCATGTGTCGTCGAGCTTCCGCTACGACCTGATGTCGGCCCACGACATGAAGATCAAGCACAAAGCCTTCGTCGCCCGCGGTCATGAACACCCGGCCAACGCTGCCTTTGGCTACCACCAGATTTCGGACATCGGCGGGTTGCCCGCTCTGGTCGGGCTCTGAGTCTCGACGCACGCTTGAAGGCGAAAGGGGTTAGACATGGGCAGTGAGTCCTATTGGCTCGACACCGCACCGGCGTTCACCGGTGCTCAGCTCGGCGGATTGCCCGGGCAGGTCGATGTCGCCATCGTCGGTGGCGGCTTCACCGGTCTGGCGGCGGCGCGGGCCCTGGCCTTGAAGGGGGCCAGCGTGGCGGTGCTGGAAGCGGGCAGGGTGATTGGCGAGGCGTCAGGGCGCAACGGCGGGCATTGCAGTACCGGCGTGGCCCAGGATTACGCGGCACTCACCGCCAGCCTCGGCGCCGACAAGGCTCGGGCGTATTACCAAGCCTATGAAAGCGCCGTGCAGAGCGTCGTGACGCTGGTGGAGCAAGAGCAGATTGCTTGCGACCTCAAGCGCAACGGCAAGCTCAAGCTGGCCGCCAAGCCGATGCACTACGAAGGGTTGGCGCGCACCTGTGAATTGATCCGCAAGGAAGTCGATGCCGAGGTCGAGTTGCTCTCGGCCCAGGAGACGCGGGAGGAAGTCAATTCGGCGCAGTTTCACGGTGGCCTGTTGCAGCGCAATGGTGTGCAGATGCATGTCGGGCGTTTCGGCGTCGGCCTGGCGGAAGCGGCCGCCCGTCACGGTGCGTTGGTCTTCCAGGGCGTGGCGGTGCAGGACTGGAAGGCCAGTGCCGGCGGTTATCGAGTCAACACCAGCAAAGGGGCGCTGCAAGCCTCGCAGATCCTGCTGGCGACCGGTACCTGTCAGCAGGGTGGCCTGGGCTGGTATCGGCGGCGGATCGTGCCGGTGGGCAGTTTCGTGATCGCCACCGAGGTCCTGCCCCAGGCACTGATCGACAGCTTGCTGCCGGCCCGGCGTTCCTATGTCACCAGCCGCATGATCGGTAACTACTTTCGCCTGACCCCGGACAACCGCCTGCTGTTTGGCGGCCGTGCGCGGTTCGCCATGTCCGACAGCGTGTCCGACGCCAAGAGCGGCAAGGTGCTGCAAGGGGCGATGGTGCAGATGTTCCCGCAGTTGGCGAACACTCGGATCGACTATTGCTGGGGCGGCCTGGTGGACATGACCTCCGATCGCCTGCCCCGGGCCGGCCAGCATGGCGGGGTTTACCACTCCATGGGCTACAGCGGCCACGGCGTGCAGATGTCGGTGCACATGGGGCAGGTCATGGCCGAGGTCATGGCCGGCAAGGTCGAGGCCAACCCTTGGCGCGAACTGGACTGGCCGGCCATCCCCGGGCACTTCGGCAAGCCTTGGTTTTTGCCGCTGGTCGGCGCGTATTACCGCTTGCAGGACTACCTGCACTGAGTTTCACCGGGTTGTTTGGCGTTTCAACCACGTTGCGTTAACGCACGTAATCGAGCCCTATCATTTTCCGAAAGGTAGAACTGACATGAGTGACACTAAAAACGGCATCAAAGACCAGTTGATCACCGGTACAGAAAGTCTGCGTGTTTTCGAAGGGCTCAACCGCGGCATGTCACGCCGCCATGCATTGCAGATGCTCGGACTGGCCGGTGTGGCCGCAGCGGGTGCCGGCAGCCTGTTCGGCGCCGCCGGCAAGCTGCTTGCCGATGAGCAGGCAAGCCCCGGCAAAGGCAAGCCCGGCGGGCGTATCCGGGTCGCCGGTATCTCCAGTTCCACCGCCGATACCCTGGACCCGGCCAAAGGCTCATCGTCCACGGACTACGTGCGCCATTACATGTTCTACAACGGCCTGACGCGTTTCGACAGCCACATGGTGCCGCAACTGGAACTGGCCGAACGTATTGACACCACCGACGCCACGCTCTGGGTGATTACCCTGCGCAAGGAAGTGACCTTCCACAACGGCAAGGGCCTCACCGCCGCCGACGTGGTGTTTTCCCTGATGCGTCACAAAGACCCGATCACCGGTTCCAAGGTCTTGCCGCTGGCCGAGCAGTTTGCCGAGGTCAAGGCCACCGGCACCCATGAAGTGCAGATACGCCTGAGCGGCCCGAATGCCGAGCTGCCATCGATCCTGGCCATTTCCCACCTGTTGATCGTCCCCGAGGGCACCAGCGACTTCAACCAGGGCATCGGCACCGGTCCGTTCAAGGTCAAGGAGTTCAAGCCTGGGGTGCGTTCCATCGGCGCGCGCAATACCAACTACTGGAAGCCTGGCCTGCCGTACCTGGACGAGATCGAATTCATCGGCATCGGTGACGAGCCGTCACGGGTCAACGCGTTGCTGTCGGGCGACGTGCAGATCATCAACGAGGTCAACCCGCGCTCGACCACGCGCATCAAGGACAGCACCACCCATCGCGTGGTGGACTCGCCGTCGGGTAACTACACCGACCTGATCATTCGCCAGGACCAGCTGCCCGGCCAGAGCCCGGAGTTCACCGAGGCGATGAAACTGCTGCTGGACCGCGAACAGGTCAAGTCGGCGATCTTCCGGGGGTTCGCCAGGGTCGGCAACGACCACCCGATTGCGCCCGGCGCCCGTTTCTACAACGCCGACCTGCCGCAACGGACCTACGATCCGGAGAAGGCCCGTTTCCTGCTGAAGAAGGCCGGCATGGAAAGCATCAGCATGCCGGTGATGTGCTCGCCAGCAGCCACCGGTTCGGTCGACGTTGCCGTGCTGCTGCAGCAATCGGCCAAGGAGGCCGGGCTCAAGCTCAACGTCAACCGCCTGCCGAGCGACGGCTACTGGTCCAACCACTGGGCCAAGCACCCGCTGAGCTTCGGCAACATCAACCCGCGGCCTAACGCCGACATGCTGTTCTCGCAGTTCTTCCAGTCGACGGCGCCGTGGAACGAATCCGGCTGGAAAAACCCGCAGTTCGACCAGTTGCTGATCCAGGCTCGCGGTGAAACCGATGAAGCCAAGCGCGGCAAGATGTACGCGGATATGCAGACCCTGGTGCATAACCACAGCGGCATCGGCATCCCGGTGTTCATCAGCAACATCGATGGCGTCGACCAGCGCGTCAAAGGTTATGGCACCAACCCGCTGGGCGGTTTCATGGGCTATATGTTCGCCGAGCAAGTCTGGCTTGACGCTTGATGCGTGTGGTCTGGCGGCGTGACATGGCACAAGGGGTAGGGCGATGAATAGCAACACACTTTGGTTGATCGGCCGACGCCTGGGCGCTGCGGTCGTGACCCTGTTGATCGTATCGATGGTGGTGTTCGCCATTACGGCGGTGTTGCCGGGAGACGCGGCGCAACAGTCCCTTGGACAGTTCGCCACGCCTGAGCAAGTGGCGGCCCTGCGGGTGAAGATGGGCCTGGACCAACCGGGTGTGTTGCGCTACCTGCACTGGTTGATGAGCCTGCTCAGCGGTGACATGGGCGTGTCGATCTCCAACGCCACGCCGGTCAGCGAGTTGATGGCTGGCCGGGTCCCCAACACCCTGATGCTGGCGGCGGCCACGGCGCTGGTGTCGGTGCCGGTGGCGTTGATCCTGGGCATCGGCTCGGCGATGGGGCGAGGGGGACGCATCGACGGCTTCCTGAGCTTCTTCACCCTGACGATGGTGGCGGTGCCGGAGTTCCTGGTCGCCACCCTTGCCGTGCTGATTTTCGCGGTGAACCTGGGCTGGCTTTCGGCGCTGTCCTATTCCAGCGAGATCACTTCGCCGCTGCAATTCATGCGCACCTATGCCTTGCCGGTGATGACCCTGTGCTGCGTCATCGTCGCGCAAATGGCGCGCATGACCCGGGCGGCGGTGATCGATCAACTCGACAGCCCCTACGTGGAAATGGCCCGTCTCAAGGGCGTGAGCCCGGTGCGGGTGGTGCTGCGCCATGCCTTGCCCAATGCCATCGGGCCGATTGCCAATGCCATCGCCCTGAGCCTGTCCTATCTGTTGGGTGGGGTGGTGATCGTCGAGACGATCTTCAACTATCCCGGCATCGCCAGCCTGATGGTCGATGCCGTGACCAACCGCGACATGGCGCTGGTCCAGGCCTGCACCATGCTGTTTTGTACGGCGTACCTGGTGTTGGTGCTGGTGGCTGACCTGTGCGCGATCCTGTCCAATCCGAGGCTGAGAAACCAATGAACAATCTCATTGTGAAATCCCCGCCTGCGGCGCCCGAACTGGCCTTGGGCAAGGTGTCGCGCAAAACCCCCTGGCTCGGCCTGATCGGCGCCGCGATGTGCGTGATCTGGTTGCTGGTGGCGATCTTCGGGCCATGGCTGGCACCCCACCCGGTGGGGGAAGTGGTCTCCGATAACGTCTTCGACAACCTCAGCGCCACGTATCCGTTGGGCACCGATTATTTGGGCCGCGACATGCTCAGCCGCATTCTCGTGGGGGCGCGCTTCACGGTGGGCCTGGCGTTGGTGGCGGCAGTACTGGCCAGTGGGCTGGGCACCAGTTGCGCGCTGCTGTCGGTGGTTTCGCCGAAGTGGCTGGATGAACTGATCAGCCGCCTGATGGACGCCTTTATTTCGATCCCGAGCAAGATGCTCGCGCTGATCATGGTCTCGGCGTTCGGCTCGTCGGTGACCCTGTTGATTTGCACGGCGGTGCTCAGCTTTACCCCGGGGGCGTTTCGTATCGCCCGCAGCATGGCGGTGAACATCGAGGCCCTGGAATACGTGCAAGTGGCCCGCACCCGTGGCGAACGCCGGCTGTACATCGCCTGTGTGGAAATCCTGCCGAACATGCTCAACCCGGTGCTGACCGACCTGGGCTTGCGTTTCGGTTTCATCGTCCTGCTGCTCAGCGGCATGAGCTTCCTCGGCCTGGGCGTGCAGCCGCCGGATGCCGACCTGGGCTCGCTGGTGCGGGAAAACATCGGCGGCCTCAACCAGGGCGCGCCGGCCATTGTGATTCCGGCCCTGGCCATCGGCACCCTGACCATTGGCGTCAATCTGTTTATCGACCGCTTGTCTTCGCGGCGCAACCGACGTACGGGAGGCCATTGATATGAGCCAATTGATCCGAGTCGAGAACCTGCGCGTGGTCGCCTGTGGCGAGCGCAGCGAGGTGGAGATCGTCAAGGGCGTGAGTTTCTCCCTGGAGAAAGGTGAAGTGCTGGCGCTGATCGGCGAGTCCGGTTCGGGCAAGACCACCATCGCCCTGGCGCTGCTCGGTTATGCCCGGCGCGGTTGTCGCCTGGCCGGTGGCGTGGTGCAGATTGGCGAGCACGACATGCTCGCCTTGAGTGAGCGCGAGCTGCAAGGCCTGCGCGGCAATCGGGTGTCGTACATCGCCCAAAGCGCGGCGGCGGCGTTCAACCCGGCCAAGAAACTCATCGACCAGGTGGTGGAAGGGGCGTTGATCCATGGCCTGGGCAGCCGGGCCGTGCTCGAAGCCAAGGCCATCGAACTGTTCCGCGACCTGGCGCTGCCCAACCCCGAATGCATCGGTCAACGCTATCCCCATCAAGTGTCCGGTGGGCAACTGCAGCGGGTGATGGCGGCCATGGCGCTGATCAGCGATCCACTGCTGGTGGTGCTCGATGAGCCGACCACGGCCCTCGATGTGACCACCCAGATCGACGTGCTGCGCGCCTTCAAGCGGGTGGTGCGCGAGCGTGGCGCGACGGCGGTCTATGTGTCCCACGACCTGGCCGTCGTGGCGCAGATGGCCGACCAGATCGTGGTGCTCAACGGCGGGCAGATCTTCGAACAGAGCGCCACCGCGCCGCTGCTCAAGGGGCCGGCTCACGCCTACACCCGCAGCCTGCTGGCGGCGGCACGGCCAGACACGACGATTCGCCCGCCGTGTGGTGTGGCCGAAGACACGCCGCTGCTGACCATCAAGGGCCTGACCGCCGGCTACGGCAACAAGAACCAGCACGGCATGCCGGCGATCCGGGTGCTCGAAGACATCGACCTGACCGTGCGCAGGGGCCAGGCCATCGGGGTGATCGGTGAGTCAGGCTCGGGCAAATCCACCTTGGCGCGGGTGGTGGCCGGGCTGTTGACCCCGGCCCTGGGCGGGCTGACGTTTGACGGCCAGCCACTGGGTGGCAGCCTGTCCGAACGCACGGACGAACAGTTCCGACGCATCCAGATGGTGTTCCAGAATGCCGACACCGCGCTCAACCCGATGCACAGCATCAGCACCATCCTGAGCCGGCCGTTGAAGATGTATTTCGGCCTCAAGGGCGCGGCGCTGCGTGAGCGTATCGGCGAATTGCTCGACCTGGTGCGTCTGCCACGGGACATGGCCGAGCGCCGCCCGAGCGAACTCTCCGGCGGACAGAAACAGCGGGTCAACCTGGCCCGGGCACTGGCGGCCAAGCCGGACCTGATCCTGTGCGATGAAGTGACCTCGGCGCTGGACACGGTGGTCGGCGCGGCGATCCTTGAACTGCTGCGCGACCTGCGCCAGCAGCTGGGGGTGTCCTACCTGTTCATCAGCCATGACATCTCCACGGTGCGGGCGCTGTGCGACGACATCGTGGTGATGTACAGCGGCCACAAGGTTCAAGAGGGCAGCCGGCAATCGTTCGCCCAGGCGCCGTTCCATCCCTACACCGACTTGTTGATCCACTCGGTGCCGGAGTTGCGCCAGGGCTGGCTGGAAAGTTGTGGCACCACGACGTGCGGCACGCTGCCGGCGTTGGGCGCGCGCGCCGAGGTGCCGCAGCTGTGCACCTTCCTCAATCGCTGCCCGGTGCGGGTCGATGGCCTGTGCAACCACACCGCGCCGCCCCGGCGGATCATCGACGGCGGCAGCGAGGTGCTCTGTCATCACGACAGTGCCGAGCTGCTCAAGCGCCAACAGGATTCAAACAGCATGATCGTGGGAGCCTACGCATGAGCGCACGTTTCGTGAGGTTGGCCGAACAGGGCCGGCCCGTCGTCAAATTGAAAGTGGATGGCGTCCCGGTCGAGGCGTTGCAGGGCGACACGCTGATGGTCGCATTGCTGACCCACGGCCCGGCGTTGCGCCAGTCGGAATTCGATCCGGGTAGCCGGGCCGGTTTCTGCCTGATGGGCGCCTGCCAGGATTGCTGGGTCTGGACCCGCAGCGGCGAACGCCTGCGAGCTTGCTCCAATGAAGTACGCGAAGGGCTGGACATCATTACTCAACAACCGGAGGCGATATGGCCGCTGCGCGGATAGTCATTGTAGGCGCTGGACCGGCGGGTATCCGTTGCGCGCAGACCCTGGTCGCAGCGGGCTTCAAGCCGATCCTGCTCGACGAGAACCGTCGCGATGGCGGGCAGATCTACCGGCGCCAGCCCGAAGGGTTCACCCGCAGCTACGCCACGCTGTACGGCACCGAAGCGGACAAGGCCCGTGACCTGCACGAAAGCTTCGACCGCTTGCGCCCACAGATCGACTACCGTCCGGACACCCTGGTGTGGAACCTGACGCCCGGGCAATTGTGCTGCGTCAGCCAGGGCCAGCACACGACGGTGGATTACGACGCGCTGATCCTCTGCACCGGTGCCACCGACCGCCTGATGCCCATCGAGGGCTGGCAGTTGGGCGGCACCTACAGCCTCGGCGGCGCGCAGATCGCCTTGAAGGCCCAGGCGGTTTCCATCGGCCACCGCGTGGTGTTCATGGGCAGCGGGCCGTTGCTGTATCTGGTTGCCAGTCAATACCTCAAGGCCGGCGCCAATGTCGCGGCGGTGCTGGACACATCGCCGCTGGGTCAGCGCATCAAAGCCTTGCCCAAGCTCATGGCGCGCCCGGGCTTGCTGTTCACCGGCATGAAATTGTTGGCGCAGCTGTATCGGGCGAAAATTGCTGTGCACCTGGGTATTTCGCCGCTGCAAATTCTGGGAGAAGCGACCACCGGTGTCAGTGGCGTGCGAGTTCGTACCGCCAGTGGGGAAACCTTGACGGTGGCGTGCGATGCGGTGGCGCTGGGTTATCACTTGCGCCCGGAAACCCAACTGGCTGACCTGGCGGGCTGCCGCCTGCGCTTTGACGAGGCCTCCAGCCAATGGCTGCTGGACACGGACGATGAGGGACGGACCTCGGTCAGCGGTGTCTACGCCGCCGGTGATGGTTCGACGATCCGTGGCGCCGATGCCGCCGAGCACGCTGGGCGCCTGGTCGCCTTGGCGTTGTTGAGCGATCTGCAGCAGCCGGTGGACGCCGCACTCGTCGCCGAACAGCGCCAGGCGCTCAAGGTGATGGACGCGTTTCGCCTCGGCCTGGCCCAGGCGTTTCCCTGGCCGGCGGCACAAGCCAAGGCCTTGCCGGACGAGGCCATCGTCTGCCGCTGCGAGATGATCAGCGCCGGCGAACTGCGCCGCACCGTCAGCGAAAAGGGTGCTTGTGAAGTCAACCGGGCCAAGGCGTTCAGCCGGGTTGGCATGGGCCGCTGCCAGGGACGTTATTGCTCCCAGGCCGGGGCTGAAGTGATTGCTGCGGCGGCGGGTGTCCAGGTGCAGGAGGTGGGGCGCCAGCGTGGTCAGGCTCCCGTGAAACCACTTTCGATGCTCACTCGGGAGGTGACGCCATGACGGAAAATAAAGCCGATGTGGTGATTGTCGGCGGCGGCCTGATGGGCTCGGCGGCAGCGTTTTTCCTGCGCCAACGGGGGCAGTCGGTGATCCTGCTGGAGCGTGACCAGATCGGCCAGTACGCCAGCGGCGTGAACTTTGGCAACGTGCGGCGCCAGGGGCGTTTCCTCGGGCAACTGGAACTGGCCAACCGCTCGTGGGCGCTGTGGAAACGCCTGCCGGAGCTGATCGACGACGACCTGGAGTTCATCGCCAGCGGGCACATGCGCGTGTGTTATCGCGAGGATGAAATACCCGAGCTTGAGGCTTACGCAGCGGCACCGGAAGCGGCGCAACTGGACTTGCAGATCTATCGCGGCAGCGAGCTGCACGCGCGTTTTCCGTTTCTGGGCAAGGACGTCAAGGGCGGCTCCTATGCGCCCCACGACGGTCACGCCAACCCGCGTCTGGCAGCCCCGGCGTTCGCCCGGGCGGCGCGGCGGCTCGGGGCACGCATCGAGGAACGCACCGAGGTGGCCGAGGTGCAGAAGGTCGGTGACGGGTTCAGCATCAGCACCACCGATGGTCGCCAGTTCAGCGCCGCGCAACTGTTGATTACCGCAGGCGCTTGGGGCCAGAAACTCTCGGCGCAGTTCGGCGAGCCGGTGCCGCTGGAGACCAATGGCCCGCAGATGGCCGTCACCGAACCGGTGCCGTATGCCTTGCCGACGGTGATCGGCGTGTACACCAAGATTCCTGAAGAAGTGATCTATTTCCGCCAGATTCCCCGGGGCAATATCATCATCGGCGGCGGCTATCGCAGCAAGCCGGACATGCTCAACCGCCGGGCCTATGTCGAGCCGCGCAGCATCCTCAACCAACTGGACCAGATGCGTCGGCTGCTGCCGGGCGTCGGTAATCTCAACATCATCCGCGTGTGGAGCGGCATCGAAGGCTACCTGCCCGATTCCCTGCCGGTGATGGGGCCCAGCGCCAACGTTGATGGCTTGTACTATGCGTTCGGCTTCAGCGGCCATGGCTTCCAGCTCGGTCCGGGCGTTGGCGATGTCATGGCTGAACTGATCAGCACCGGCAGCACTCGAACCTTCATCGAGCCGTTTTCCATCCGCCGGTTCGCCCTTTCCGCCGAGCAACGGAGCAAGGCCTCATGAAACCCCGCGTGCTAGCCATTTTCGAACGCCTGCTGGCGTTGGAAACGGTCTCTTCAGAATCGAACCTGGCCCTGATCGAGTACGTGCGCGAGCTGTTGCTGAGCAAGGGCATCGAGTCGCTGATCGTCAAGGATGAGAGCGGCAAGAAGGCCAACCTGTTCGCCAGCACCGGCCCGAGTGAGTTGCCCGGGGTCCTGCTGTCCGGCCACACCGACGTGGTGCCGGCGGCGGGGCAGGCCTGGACCGTTCCGGCGTTCCAGGCGACCGTGCGCGATGGGCGGGTCTACGGGCGCGGCAGTTGTGACATGAAAGGTTTCATTGCGCTGGCCATCGACGCCATGCTCGATGCCGCCGACCATTCGTTGAACCGGCCATTGCAACTGGCGCTTTCCCACGACGAAGAGATCGGTTGCGTGGGGGTGCGGCGCTTGCTCGACGTGCTGCACCTGGCGCCGGTGCGACCGTTCCTATGCGTGATCGGTGAGCCGACCAACATGCAGTTCGTGCTCGGCCACAAGGGCAAGGGTTCCTATCGCACCTACTGTCGCGGCCTGGAGGCGCACTCATCGCTGGCACCGCGCTCGGTCAATGCGATTCACGTGGCCTGCGATTTCATCGCGGCGTTGCGCCAGAGCCAGCAGCAATTGCAGGAGCAAGGCGCCCAGGATGCGGATTACGACGTGCCCTACAGCACCGTGCATGTCGGGCAGATTGTCGGCGGCAAGGCACTGAACATCGTGCCGAACCTGTGCACCCTGGATTTCGAAGTGCGCAATTTGCCGGACGACGATCTGGACCTGTTCCTGGAGCAACTGCGCGAGCGCGCCGAGGTGATCGTTCGTGAAGCCAAGAAACTCTCCAGCGTCGCGGACATCGAGATCGAAACCCTCAACGTCTATCCGGGCCTCGACACTCATCCGAGCGTCGAAGCCGTGCGCTTCCTGAAAAACTTCGCCACCCCGGACACCGGCACCACCAAGGTCTCCTTCGGCACCGAGGGCGGCCTGTTCAAGCAGCGCCTGGATGTACCCGTGGTGGTCTGCGGCCCAGGCTCCATCGAACAGGCGCACAAGCCCGACGAGTTCATCGAGATCAGCCAGATGGAGGCAGGGGAGCGGTTTCTGGAAGGGTTGCTCGGCTCCCTGAAAATCTAAGCCCTGCACAAAACAAAAGGTGGGAGCACACCTATGGGAGCACACCTGTAGGAGCATACTTGTGGGAACACACCTGTGGGAGCACACCTGTAGGAGCACACCTATGGGAACACACCTGTAGGAGCATACCTGTGGGAACACACCTGTAGGAGCACACCTGTGGGAACACATCTATGGGAACACACCTGTGGGAGCAAAGCTTGCTCGCGATGAACGATGACACGGTCTTGATCGATGTCGCCTGATCCACCGCCATCGCGAGCAAGCTTTGCTCCCACAGTGTTCAATGTTCATGTTCATGTTCATGTTCATGTTCATGTTCAGTGTTCGGTGTTTAGCCTGGGGCTCGGTAGAGCCTGCCGTCCCACCTCGAAACTTCAGCATCCAACACTGCCCAAACCCCGCTTTCAGCATCCTGCCCCGTGGCATCTCCTTAGACTGGAATCACCTCGGAACAGGACGCGACCATGCTCAAGAATCGATTGAAAGACCCCAGCCTGTTGGCAGAACTCGCTTACGTCGACGGTCAATGGCTCGGCGCCGACAACGTCGCCACCCTTGACGTCATCGACCCGGCCACCGGCCAGGTGCTCGCCCGTGTACCCGCGATGCAAGGCGTGGAAACCCGGCGTGCTATCGAGGCCGCCGAGCGCGCCTGGCCAGCGTGGCGCGCGCGTCCGGCGGCCGAAAGGGCAGCGCTGTTGGAACGCTGGTATCAGGCCATGATGGACAACCTCGACGACCTCGCGCTGATCATGACCTGTGAACAGGGCAAGCCGTTGAACGAAGCCAAAGGCGAAATCCGCTACGGGGCCGGTTTCGCCAAGTGGTTTGCCGAAGAGGCCCGGCGGGTCTATGGCGAAACCATACCGGCGCCCAGCGGCGACCGACGCCTGCTCACGCTCAAGCAGCCGGTGGGTGTCTGTGCAGCCATCACTCCATGGAATTTCCCCAATGCGATGATCACCCGCAAGTGCGCACCGGCCCTGGCGGCGGGCTGCCCGGTCATCGTCAAACCGTCGGACCTGACCCCCTTGTCGGCCCTGGCCCTGGCGGTGCTGGCCGAGCGGGTCGGGATTCCGGCCGGGGTGTTCAACGTCGTGACGGGTATGCCCGCCGGTATCGGCGAAGAACTGACCGGTAACCCGACGGTGCGCAAGATTTCCTTTACCGGCTCCACGGCGGTCGGGCGCCTGCTGATGCGCCAGAGCGCCGAGCACATCAAACGCTTGAGCCTGGAGCTGGGCGGCAACGCGCCGTTCATCGTGTTTGACGATGCGGACCTGGAACAGGCCGTCGCCGGCATCATGCTCAGCAAGTTTCGCAACGCCGGCCAGACCTGCGTCTGCGCCAACCGCATCCTGGTGCAGGACGGTATCTACGAACGCTTCGCCGCGCGCCTGGTGGAGGAGGTGGGCAAGCTCAAGGTCGGCAATGGGCTGGAGGCTGACGTGATGATCGGCCCGCTGATCAACCTCGCGGCGGTGAACAAAGTCGCCCGGCACATCGACGATGCGTTGAGCCAGGGCGCGCGCCTGCTGTGTGGCGGTGTTCCCGAGGGCGACAGTCAGTTTGTCCAGCCAACGGTACTGGGCGAGGCCCATGCCGGGATGTTGCTGGCCAACGAAGAAACCTTCGGCCCGGTGGCGCCGCTGATGCGCTTTACTACTGAAGAGCAGGCCCTGGCCCTGGCCAATGCCACGCCGTATGGCCTGGGCGCTTACTACTTCACCCAGGACCTGCGCCGCTCATGGCGTTTCGGCGAGGCGCTGGAGTTCGGCATGGTCGGGCTCAATACCGGGCTTATCTCCATGGAAGTCGCGCCCTTCGGCGGCATCAAGCAGTCGGGCCTGGGGCGCGAAGGCAGCAAGTACGGCCTGGACGAATACCTTGAAGTCAAAGCCTTCCACATCGGTGGGCTGTGATGCGACCGTCATTTGAACCGACACCCGGGAGCCATGATTGATGAGCAAACCATTTCGAATCGCTGCCATTGCCGGCGATGGCATTGGTAAGGAAGTCCTGCCTGAAGGACTGCGGGTACTGGAGCAGGCCGCGAAAAAGTGGCAGTTGTCGCTGGACGTCGAAGTGCTCGATTGGGCCCATTGCGATTACTACCTGGAGCACGGGCAGATGATGCCCGCCGACTGGTTCGAACAACTCAAGGGCTTCGACGCGATCTACTTCGGCGCCGTGGGTTGGCCGGACAAAGTGCCGGACCATATTTCCCTGTGGGGCTCGTTGCTCAAGTTCCGTCGCGACTTTGACCAGTACGTGAACATCCGCCCGGTGCGGCTGTTTCCGGGGGTGCCGTGTCCGTTGGCCGGGCGCAAGGCGGGGGACATCGACTTCGTGGTGATCCGCGAGAACACTGAGGGCGAATACTCTTCCATCGGCGGCAAGATGTTCGAAGGCACCGAGCATGAGTTCGTGCTGCAGGAGTCGGTGTTCACCCGGCGCGGGGTCGACCGGATCCTCAAGTTCGCTTTCGACCTGGCCCAGACCCGACCGCGCAAACGCTTGACCGCGGCCACCAAGTCCAACGGCATTTCCATCAGCATGCCGTATTGGGACGAGCGCACGGCATTGATGGCCGAGCAGTACCCGGACGTGAAGTGGGACAAGCAACACATCGACATCCTGTGCGCTCGCTTCGTTTTGCAGCCCGACCGGTTTGATGTGGTGGTGGCGTCGAACCTGTTCGGCGACATCCTCTCCGACCTGGGCCCGGCCTGCGCCGGTACCATCGGTATCGCACCGTCGGCCAACCTCGATCCGGAGCGCCGCTTCCCATCGCTGTTCGAACCGGTGCATGGCTCAGCGCCCGATATCTATGGGCAGAACATCGCCAACCCGATCGCGATGATCTGGTCCGGCGCCTTGATGCTCGACTTCCTGGGTAACGGCGATGAACGCTACCGCGCGGCCCACGATGGGATTCTCAAGGCCATCGAACAAGTCATCGCCGAAGGCCCCATCACCCCCGACCTGGGTGGGCAAGGCTCGACCCAGGATGTTGGCCAGGCCATCGCCGCCGCGCTCTGAGGCTTGATCCAACCTGCGACACCTTTTGCCCGCTCACACTGCGGGCTTTTTTTGCTGATCCGACGCTACCCGCCAAACCCCCTTGTGGGAGCAAAGCTTGCTCGCGAAAGCGGTGGATCAGCTTGCGATGATGTTGGCTGTGCCGCCGCCATCGCGAGCAAGCCCGCTCCCACACTGGGTTCTCGGTTGGCCGCAGGCTTCACATCCAGCCCCAATCCCCTGTGGGAGCGGGCTTGCTCGCGAAAGCGGTGGATCAGCGAGTGGTGATGTTGGATGTGCCGCCGTCTTCGCGAGCAGGCTCGCTCCCACACTGGGTTCTCGGTTGGCCGCAGACTTCACATCCACCGTCAATCCCCTGTGGGAGCAAAGCTTGCTCGCGATAGCGGTGGAGCTGCCATACACCGGATTACTTGACGACGTACACCTTGCGCACATAAACGCTGCTTTTCCAGGCACACGGCGCATTCAGCGGGACGAATACGGTATCGCCGGTGTTGACCGTCAAGTCGCTGCCATCGGCTGCCTGCAAGGTGACGCTGCCTTCGAGCAGGTGCATCAGCTCATGCAGTTTGTGCGGTCGTGACTTGCGAGTGTAGGGCGTCGAGTCCCAGATACCGATCCGCAGGTTGCTCGCTTGCTCGACAAACAAATTGTGCGAGCGACATTGCGGCGGCGGGCTGAGCAGGATCTCGTCATCCGGGGCAGCAGAAGGCGAAAGCAGGGTGTGGGCGGGGAGTGCCGTTAGCCCGGGAAGGTGCGTTTCGATGCGCTGGGTATCGGCACAGAAGGCCCAGAGCGAGCCAGGTTGCGCCTCGACCTCAAGCGCCGTCCCCCGACCGATCACCGCGCTTTCACCTGGCTTGAGCTGCAACGTCTGCCCCTGGCTGCGCAGCGTCACTGCGCCGGCATGCACCACGAGCGTCTCACTGAAGGGGTATTCATCGACGCTGAACAGTCCGCTCGCCCGGACCACGCCGGCAGCCATGCCATCCGCCCCGGCATAGGCGATGAGGCGGTCGAACGGATCCTTGGCGCCCAGTGAACCCGGGGTGAACGGGGTTGAGGCAAGACGGCCATCGGCGTGTGCCAACAGCACTGCGGTGGGTTCGAGCATGAAGAAGATTCTCCAGGGAAGCGTTGAGGGGAGTGCGGGGGTTTCAGCCAATGGCCTGGGTCACCGGCGCAAATTGCCGAACCGCGCCGGTCGCTTGCGGGGGCGTGCCCCGTGCCATTTGGGCGACGGTGTCGACCTGCTTGAGCCCGGCCTCTTCCAGCCAAGGGGCCAGGCCGCTGTTTGAAGGGGTGTCGATGCGAACGAATGCGTCTGGCACGTGGGCCAGCAGCACGGCGATCAAGTGCCGGGCCTGTTCCAGGGTCTGGGCGATGACCGGGCCAATGCAGCGCCCACGGCCATAGGGACGCAGCAGGGCGAAGGCGCACAAGTGACCGTCGCGCTCGATCCCCACTGAGTGTTCAACGACCTCGAACAGGTCATTGAGCACAGCGCTCCGCTCCAGCCCGCTCCCGGCATTGGCCAGTTTGATCAGCTCGGCGTGATCGGCTTCGCCCAGCTCGCGGCAGTGCTCGCCGGCGGCCAGTTCTTGCAGGGTCGGCACCAGCGCTTGCCCTTGATGCTGCTGGATATGCCCAAAATCAACGAACCCCTGGCTGGCATACAGCGGGGCACCGGCCAGCGTCGCATTGAGCACGGCGGTCCGCGAGCCGCAAGCCTCGATCGCCAGTTCCATCAGTTTGCGACCGATCCCCTGGCCCTGATACTCATCGTCGACAATCACCAGGCCGATGGTGGCGTAGTCCCCTTGGGCGCAGCTGAACGCCGTTCCAATCAAACGACCCTGGTCTTCCACGACAAACCCCTGGGCGACGCGTTGCAACATCGCCCAGTCTTCCAGGCGATGGGGCCATTTCAACTGCACGGACAAGGCATGGGCCGCCGGCACGTCGGTGGCGGTCATGGCGCGATAGAAGTAAGTAGGGCGTTGCGAAATGGACATGGCAGATCACCATAAAATAAGGGACGAAAGCGGATGGATGTGTGCGCTGCAAGCCTTTGTATCTCACCTGCCACCAGGTCTGGCAAGGGCGGCACATCGATTCGGTATCTTGCGTAAGCAACGGCCCTGCCGGCCACATTTCTTGCTCAAATCAGACGCTTGGCCAGCAGTAAATACCGAGTCGGATTTCATGGCTCAGCGCCAAGATGTAGCTGCCTGCAGGCGCCGTGTAGGAGCTGCCGAGTGCAACGAGGCTGCGATCTTTTCCCTGGCAGTTGAGTCCTGAGGGAACGACCGACAGATCAATAGATCGCAGGCTTCGGCAGCTCCTACAGGGCTCCGGTCAATAGCGGCGCTCACGATCCACCAGGCCCAGCATCGATTCACCCCGTTGATGCCGGCGGATGTTCTCCAGCAACACGCCAAAGGCACTTTCAGGCTGAGTCATCGCCGCGATGTGCGGGGTCAACAGTATCTGTGGATGGTGCCAGAAGGGGTGATCCATCGGCGCCGGTTCCTGCTCCAGCACGTCCAGCACCGCGGCGCTGAGCTGGCCGTCGGCAAGGGCTTCAAGCAGGTCCGCTTCCACCAGGTGCCCACCTCGGCCCATGTTGACCAACGCTGCGCCCTTGGGCAGGTGTTGGAACAGCTGGCGGTTGAGGATCCCTCGGGTCTGCTCGGTCAACGGCAGGACGCACAGCACTATGTCGCATTGACCGAGAAAGGCCGGCAGTTGCTCGTCGCCAGCAAAGCACGCGACCCCCTCAATGTGATGCTCGCTGCGGGCCCAGCCCGACAAGGCAAAACCAAAGGTCTTCAAGCTGGCGAGTATCTGCCGTGCCTGCAAACCCAGGCCCATGACGCCCACCCGGCGTTGCCCGGCGGGCATCAGCCGGTGCGCTTGCCAGCAGCGTTCGGCCTGTTGCTGGCGATAGCGCAACATGTCCCGGTGCAGGCTGAGCACGGCGAAACTGGCGTACTCGCACATGCCCTGGCTGATGCCGGGGTCGAGCAAGCGCACCACTGGCAGCGTCGTTGGCAAGCGGCCAAGGTCGAGTTGATCCACGCCGGCCGACAAGGCGAACAGCACCTGCAGATTCGGCAACAGCGTTTCGACGTCGTCCGGCGCCTGCCAGGCCGCCAGGTACTGGATATCCCGCGGGTCGCCGATGTCTGGCCAGGCGCGCCATTCAATGTCCGGCGCGTGTTCGGCGAACAGGCGCCGCCAGTGTTCGCCGCGTACCGGGTCAGCTTTATAGAGCAGGGCCATGGGTCACTTCTCGCCTGAAATCAAGGAGCCCCTAGCATGCCTCAACGCCAGAGCAGGATCTGTTGAAAGGGCCGGCGTAGCAGCATCGCACTGCGTTGCAAGGTGCCTCTTGCGGCAGATTCCATGGGGCTGGAATGCCTCTGGAGGATTCTGCTGTTTGCCGGGGTGTAAACAGTCGATCCGAATTTCTCAACGACCAAGTTCGGCTTAGACAATCGCGTCGAACGCTTAACCTGTGAACACACCGCAGCCGCTTCCTGGGTGCGAGGCTCACGATGGGAAATGCCAATGAACAGTAAAGTCGAAGAAACCCCAAGTTTGCTCCGTCAGCGTGATCAATTCGTGCCACGTGGCCTGGTCACCGCGCACCCGCTGGTGATCGATCGGGCCCAGGGCTCGGAATTATGGGACGTGGACGGCAAGCGTTACCTGGACTTCGTCGGCGGCATCGGTGTGTTGAACATCGGCCACAATCACCCCAAGGTCGTCGCGGCCGTGCAGGCCCAGTTGCAGAAGATCTCCCATGCCTGCTTCCAGGTCGTGGCCTACAAGCCTTACCTGGACCTGGCCCAGCGCCTGTGCGAAATGATCGGCGGCCAGCACGCCTATAAAGCGGCATTTTTCACCTCGGGTGCCGAAGCGGTGGAAAACGCCGTGAAGATCGCCCGGGCCCACACCAACCGCTCGGCCGTGATTGCCTTTCGCGGCGGGTTCCATGGCCGGACCTTGCTCGGCACCACGCTGACCGGCATGAGCCAGCCGTATAAACAGAACTTCGGTCCGTTCGCCCCGGAGGTCTTCCACACGCCGTATCCGAATGCCTATCGCGGCGTCACCAGCGCCATGGCGCTCCAGGCACTGGACGAGCTGCTGGCCACCCAAGTGGCACCTGAGCGGGTCGCGGCGATCATCATCGAGCCGGTGCAGGGCGATGGCGGTTTCCTGTCGGCCCCCGCCGAGTTTTTGCAGGGCCTGCGCGCATTGACGCAAAAGCATGGCATTGTGTTGATTCTCGATGAAATCCAGACCGGTTTCGGTCGCACCGGTAAATGGTTCGGTTTCCAGCACGCCGGCATCCAGCCGGACCTGGTCACGGTCGCCAAGAGCCTCGCCGGTGGCTTGCCGTTGTCAGGTGTGGTCGGCAAGGCCGAGATCATGGACGCTCCGCTGCCGGGTGGCCTGGGCGGTACGTACGGCGGTAATGCGCTGTCGTGCGCGGCGGCGCTGGCGGTGATCGAGGCGTACGAGCAAGAACAGCTGCTGGCCCGTGGTGAAGTCCTGGGTGAGCGCTTGCGCCAGGGCCTGCTGCACCTGCAAACCCGTTACCCGCAGATCGGCGATGTGCGCGGCAGCGGCTTCATGCTGGCGATCGAACTGATCAAGCATGACGACACGCGCACCCCGGACGCCGACCTGAACCAACGCCTGATCGACGAAGCCCGGGCCGGTGGTTTGCTGGTGATCAAGTGCGGGGTGTACCGCAACGTCTTGCGCTTCCTGGCGCCGCTGGTCACCAGTGAAGCGCAGATCGACGAAGCGTTGCAGATTCTCGATGGCGCCTTGGCACGCGTCCTCGGCTGATGCCGGCGTTCATGACGTTTGCCCGGGCAAGCGTCAGTGGCGATTAATGGAGCGTTGATCGATGGGACATCATCGGAGGTTTTACAGATGAGGCTGACTGAATATCGGGCGTTGTTGATCGACTGCGATGAGGTCCTGGTGGATCGGGACTCCGGCGTCTGGACGGCGTTGCAGCCGTTGCTGGAAAACCATGGCGAGCCGTTGGACAAAGCACAGGTGCTCGCCGATTTTGACGAAGTGCTGCAAGCCTTGTACCCGCGTTTCGGCGAATTGGGCTTCAGCGGCTTGCTGTGTTTCGCCCACCGTCAATTGGCTGAGCGCTGGAAGCTCAAGGTCAGTTGGGAGGAGGGCATGAGCTTCGCCCGCTCGGCTGCCGGTTGGACGCTGTTCGAGGATGCGCCGGGTGCGATGCTCTACCTGCGCAAGTTCTATCGGTTGTTGGTGCAGGGGGATCGCGATGCCGAGGACCGGGGCGTGTTGTGCGAGCGCCTGGGCATCGAGCCTGATGATTTTATTTCGCTGGCGAGCGACCCGTTGCAGGATCACGATTGGCTGGCGGCCAATGGCCTGAGCGCCGAGTCTATTCTCCAGGTGACCCGTCCCGGCGCCCGCCCACGGTCGGTTGGGGCGGTCTGCCTGATCTGCCGCAACGCCGATATGTCTCCCGCGCCCTGTGCGGCGGACTACTGCATCAACAGCATGGCTGATCTGGTCGCTCAGCATCAGCTGTCCTTACGACGCTGATTTTGTTAGAAGATTGTCTTACAAACGGCAGGCAAGAGGTATGCGATGGAAGGTTTAGCGAAACTGGACCGGATCGACATCAGCATTTTGGTAGAGCTTCAAAAAGATGGCCGCATGACCAACGTCAGCCTGGCCGATGCCGTGGGCTTGTCCGCCAGCCCATGCCTGCAACGGGTCAAACGACTGGAGTCGTTGGGGTACATTTCCAGCTACAAGGCCCATTTGAACCTGGCCAAGATTACCGACTCGGTGACGGTCTTCACCGAAGTCACCCTCAGCGACCACAAGCGTGAGGACTTCGCCAAGTTCGAATCCAACATCCGCCTGGTGGATGAAGTACTCGAATGCCACCTCATCAGCGGCGGCTACGACTACCTGGTGCGCTTCATGACCCGCAGCATCCAGGACTATCAGGACGTGATGGAAAGCCTGCTGGACAAGAACATCGGCATCTCCAAGTACTTCAGCTACATCGTCATCAAGTCACCGGTGCGCAAGGATGAGATTCCATTGCGTAAGTTGTTGCGGCATTGAATTCGAACCCCACCCTGAAACAACTGTGGGAGCGAGCTTGCTCGCGAAGGCGTCGGCCGATTCAGCATTGAGGCAAGCTGACCCACCGCCATCGCGAGCAAGCTCGCTCCCACAAGGGATCTGGGCTTTTATTCCTTGAGGAAGGTCAGCAGATCCTGATTGAGGCGATCCTTGTGCGTCTCGGTCAAGCCGTGCGGCGCACCAGGGTAGACGATCAGTCGAGCACCCTTGATCAGCGCCGCCGAGGCCCGGCCTGAAGCGTCGATAGGCACGATCTGGTCGTCATCGCCATGGATCACCAGCGTCGGCACGTCGAATTTCTTCAAATCACCGCGGAAGTCGGTCGCCGAGAATGCCGCGATCGAGTCATAGGTATTCTTGCTGCCACCCTGCATGCCCTGCACCCAGAACGACTGGATCAGCCCTTGGGATGGCTTGGCGCCCTTGCGGTTGTAGCCGTAGAACGGGCCCGAGGCAATGTCCAGGTACAGCTGCGAGCGGTTCTCCAGGGACGCCTTGCGCAGGCCATCGAACACCTCGATAGGCAAACCACCGGGGTTGGTGTCTGTCTTGAGCATCAACGGCGGAACAGAGGACACCAGTACGGCTTTCTTCACTCGAGCGGTGCCGTGACGGCCGATGTAGCGAGCCACTTCACCGCCCCCTGTCGAGAAGCCCACCAGCGTGACATTCTTCAGGTCCAGCGCTTCAATCACCGCCGCCAGGTCATCGGCGTAGTGATCCATGTCGTTGCCTTCCCAAGGCTGGCTGGAGCGACCGTGACCGCGACGATCGTGAGCGATCACGCGATAACCCTTCGAAGCGAGGAACATCATCTGGCCTTCCCAGCTGTCGGAGTCCAGTGGCCAGCCGTGGCTGAAGGTCACGACCTGACCATCGCGCGGGCCCCAGTCCTTGTAATACAGCTGCACGCCATCCTGGGTGGTGATGTAGCTGGCGGACTGGACCACGCTGCCGACAGCCGAAGCGCTGGCAGCGGCCTGGACCGGCGACGCGGCCTCGGCGCTGAGGGTGGCCAATGCCAGGGTCGCGACAGCCAGGGTGCGGTTGAAGGTGTTCATCGTTTCTCTCTCCATAAGGTCGGTTTGATCTGCGGCGATCGTCATCGATCGCGTTGGTGGGCAGATTAGAGAGAGAGGCCGAGGACGAGAACGACGCTGGTATCGATAGCAACTATGGGAAAATCGGATAGCTGCGTTTCGCTTCGGTTGCGTGTGAATGGTCGGCGCGGGTTATGGTGACCTTGTGGCGAGGGGATTTATCCCCGCTGGGTTGCGCAGCAACCCCAAAATTTAAGGGGACTGCTACGCAGCCCAACGGGGATAAATCCCCTCGCCACAATTGGCTGTTCTGTACAGACTCACACGTGTAAAAGCGGCAGTGTTTTCAGCCCATTTGGCGTTTGAACATGCGCAACCAGGTAGGGCGCCGAAGGCGCTTGCAGTGCGTGAAGATGAACCGGACCAGAAAAATTCATGGCCGTCAGGATCGCTTTGATTTTTTCCGGATCCGTATGAAAGACATCCAGTGCCAATAGCGCGCAACCCTTGTCCTGGAGCGTGTCCGCCGGATGAAGCCCAGGCGCCCATTGAATGAGGGTGGGGACTGATCCATCCATGGGAAGGCTTCCATCAGCCGGTATGGTTATTTGCCAATTCAATGTTCCTCTCGTCATGGGTTCGACATCCCCGACAAGGCCTGGGCAGGCATCACGAGCGGTGTGAATATCATCAGTGCGTGCCACCCAGGCCGCCAGGCGTGCCGGCGAATGGGGGGCCAATTGATCAAGGCCGAACCAGCGTGCCCGGTCCGGACGTATGGCGGACGGGTCCACGGCAATCACTTCGAGGTAGAGCCCGGGGCCAAGGTGCAGCAGCCTGTTATGGGTGCCCATGCGTGAATGGACGCCGCCCGGCTGAAGGTCGACGCCCAGCGCGTCAGTCACGAACGCGCAGCCGGTGTCGAGGTCCGTTGCCACGATGACGAGGTGATCAATAGTGGTTTTCATGTGTTCATCCGTCCGTGGGTTGGGAAGTATCTGTCGCCATCAACCAAAAGAAGGCATCGGCCCCAGCGAGTGCAAGATCCACATGACCGCCGCCACTGCTGCCAGCACCGCGACCACAATGCCGATCAGCACCCATTTCAGGATTTTCTGCCCTTTCGACGGCTGGGACCTTGGTGCGTGTGCCTCTACCGTGTGCCGAAATTCCCCGGCGCATCGCGGGCAAGCAGCGGTGTCGTAAGGGAGGAGGGACCCGCATTGCTCACAGTTTGTCATGTCGTCACTTCGAGGCTCAAAGGAGGGGTAGCCCTTATGGGCTGGTAAAAGCGGACCGAAAGCGCGTGGCGTCGGTCGCTTAATATTTGTAGACGATGCCCAGCCTGCCCATGATCTCCAGGGCGTTGATCAGGCCCAGGCCGTTCATGGGCAGGCAGGCGAAGGCCTGGTATTCATCGAAGTGCGTGCCGATGGCCAACAACTTCAAGTCATGGGTCTCCAGCTGCGCATTGAAATACTGCAGCAGCGCGCGTTCCCAATCGTTGGCGCGGTTGATGGCATCGATGGTTTTACGCTCAGGCGCCGGGATTTCAATGCCCAACTGCCGCAGCGGGGCGAGGGCATTGACCGCATCGACCCCGTAGGACGACCATTCCTTCCATTCGAACCCCGCCAACTGATTGGCCTCGGTGAGCGCTGACTCGACCTGCGTCCAAGCCCAATCCCACTGCCCGGTAGGCGCCGGCATGTTTTGAATGAGCGCCTGCGCGCGCGCCTCGTCGAACAGGCAATCAAACAGGTCGGCCAGGGTATCGGCCAAATCCGGCTGCGGCCCTTGCCCCTGGGTGTCCAGGTCGTGGCTCAAACGCTGCCACAGACTACCCAGCTCGGCCCAATCCTCATCGTCCATGTCGTCATCGATCACCTGGGCCTTATGGCCGCGCAGGTAGTTATCCAGCCGCGTCTTGCGCACCCGTACGCAGCCCTCGGCGAGATCGACCTCATAGCTGCGGTAATCCAGGTAGTTGGTCTGGAACACGATGCGGTCAGCAAATACCTCGTGGGCGAGGCTTTCCTCAGCGTCGAAATACGCCGCGCCTTCGAAATCGCCATGGGCGGTGATGATGCGTTGAAACGACAGTGGGTCGATCGGATTCATGTGGGTTGGATCACAGGGAGAAGGGCGAAAGGGAAGCGCCGCGTACGCTGGCCGATATCCGGATCGCGCTGATCGTACACCAAGGCCTGGGGGTTGCTAAGGGGCGGAATGTGGACTGCGTCAACAGTTGGGCGTGTGTTTGGGTCTATGCTTACCTTGCCCCCTTGAATCAGGCCCGTCCATGCACAAACACCGAACAACCCACCGGGAGAACCTGTGAGACATTCGACACCGGCTGCAGCGCTGCTCTGCCTATTGCTCGGCACGGTTGATGCCGGGGCCGAGGAGTATCAAGTCGTCACCGAAGAGTGGGCACCGTACAACTACCAGGAAAACAACCAGCTCACCGGCATGATCACCGAGATCGTCCGGGCCATCATGGCGCTGACCGGGAATGACTTCGAGGTGCTGTTGCAGCCGAGTATGCGAGCGAGCCAGATGCTGAGGAATCGGCCCAAGACCATCATGTACTCCATGTTTCGCACGCCGGAGCGCGAGCCGTTGTACAAATGGGTCGGCCCGATCGTGGAAGAGTCCATCCACCCCTATCAACTGGCCAATACGCCCCCACTGGACACCTTGGAACAACTCCTGAACGCCCCCCAGATCACTACGCGCCACGCCGGCCTGGTGCCCCAGAGGCTGCAGTCGCTGGGCTTCAACAACCTGGACAAAAGCGCCACCGAGAGCAAGCTGCTCTACCGCATGCTGCTCGCCGGGCGCACCAACATCATCATCGGCGACACCGACGCGGGCGTGGCCTATTACAGCCGTCAGTTGAACATCGCGCCGGGCACCTTGCGACGGATCCCTATCGAGCTGTATCGCTCATCGCTGTACATCGCCTTCAGCCCTGACAGTGACGATGAAGTGGTGGCGGCGTGGGCCCGTGCGCTGGAGAAGTTGCGGCGTTCTGGAGAATTGGAGCGGATTCAGCGGCGGTATGAGGGGGCGGTTGGGCGGTGAGGGAAAGGGGCAGGCCTCGTGCCACTTTGCACGGAGTGTTTTTGTTTGGGTGATTGCTGACCGGAGATGACCTGGTTTGTTTTATCGAGCGAGGCGAATCAGTCCGGTGAACAATGATAAATCAACGGGCAGTGGGGATGATCTTGAGCATAAATCGTGCCGGTGTACTGCTAATACTGGGTCTGTTATTTCTCGACTTGATCGTATGGGCTGGCGCATGGAGATGGCTGGATGTAACTCGCAAGCAGTTCGAGGCGAAGGCCTCCATTCAGGCAGACAACCTGTCGCTGCTGCTCCATTCAGACTTTAATGGCCGACTTGAGAGTATCGACCGTACGCTGAGCGCAGTGGCTCATGAAATCGAGCGCCAGGAGACATTCGGAGAACTGCGTCCTGAGCTCGTCGAACCGGTCTTGAGCCAACACCTCTTCGTGCTTCCATCGATGTCAGGTATGCGAGTGGTGAACGCCGTCGGCGAGATTGTCTTCGGTGCCAGTGGGGAATCCCATATTTTTGTTACCGACCGTGAGTACTTTCAGCAATTACGTGATGATCCTAAAAAGGGCATGGTCATCAGCCATCCGGTTTTGGGCCGTATAAGCAAAACATGGGACATTGTCTTTGCCAGAGCCATCCACACACCGCAAGGCGAGTTTGCCGGCATTGTGACGCTTGTCCTTCCAATCAGTTCGCTAAACGAACGCTTTGCGACGCTTTCCAACGGTTCAACGGATATTTTCGCCATCTTTAATGACCAGAGTTTGAGGTTTATTACGCGCTACCCCGAAGGGATCATTGCCCCGGGAGAACCTCTAATCGTTCGCAAAGATGCTCCAATGTTTGTTGCTCGACGAATTTCCCGGCTGTCTGGAACCTTCGTCAATGTCGCGCCGCAAGATGGCGTATTGCGCTCTTATGGGTATCGCTGCATGGAGACGCAGCCGATTTGCATTCTGGTGGGGGTCGGGCTTGAAGCGTATCTCGCCCCCTGGGTTGCCGAGCGGCGCATGATCGTTGGCTCCGTTGCGCTATTTACTTTGTTTACCTTGCTGTTGTGGTATCTGACCTACCGGGCGTGGTGTAGGCAACTCGACGCCATGAACGCCGAGCAAGCTGCCTATCAGGTCAGGGACGCTGAGCATCGGTTTAACCAAGTCATTATTGATGAGTCGCCTATTGCTGTCGTGACGCGTGACATTGAAGGCGTTATCACCTTGGTAAATGAGGCCGCGGAGAAACTGCTGGGATGGCCCGCCGACGCACTCGTGGGGCAAACGCTAGAGAACCTGCTTCCCGACATGGCCGCGGAAATCGCCTTTCCCCGCCATAAGACGTTCGCGGGTGAAACCGTGGTAGACCGGGAAATAACCCGTTCACACCGGGACCGGCATCCCGTCAATATCAGCGCTACACAGGCGCCGCTGCGTGACGCAAGTGGTGTGGTCACCGGTTACCTGACGCTGGCGATGGACATCACTCGGCGCAAGGACGCTGAAGCAAAGGTGGAGTACCTCGCCTCAAGGGACGCGTTGACCGGTCTGCCGAACTGGTCGCTGTTGCGCGACCGCTTTGAACATGCCAAAGGATCGGGAGGGGACCAATGTCCCAGGTTGGTATTCGTCATGCTCAACCTGAACAACTTCAAGACCATCAACGAGTCGCTTGGACATGCTGCAGGTGACGCCGTGCTCCGAGTCGTAGCCAAGCGCCTGACAGAATGTGTACGTGACTCCGACACGGTAAGTCGCCAGGGTGGCGATGAGTTCCTCCTGCTGCTGATCGGTATGGATGGCCTGGCGCAAATTCAGGCGGTTCTGCATGAGCTCAAGTCCAGCGTGTCCTGCGTCATGAATATCCAGGGTGAGGAAATTTATACGTCTGCGACGATGGGGGTAGCCCTGTATCCGGAGGATGGTGAGGATTTCGAGACGATTTTACGCAAAGCCGCCGCCGCGATGTCTCGTGCGAAAGATGACGGTCGAGGCTCGTGTCGTTTTTTCGACGATGGGCTTGACCGCGAAGCGACGGCCAGCCTTCGTACGGAGGTTGGATTGCGCAGGGCCCTGGCAAAGGGTGAATTCGAATTACATTATCAACCGCAAATTGACCTTCAAAGTGGTCTTGTACAGGGGGTCGAAGCGTTGCTGCGCTGGCGGCATCCCGAGCAAGGGTTGGTGCTCCCTGGGCAGTTTATTCAGATCGCCGAGCAAAGTGGTCTTATCGTGCCCATCGGCGAATGGGTCATAAGCGAATGCTGCCGGCAGGGGCAAGTGTGGCGCGAAGCGGGTATTGCACCTGTACGAATTGCGTTAAACCTGTCGGCCGTGCAATTCAGTCACAGCGACGTTGAAGGGACGATCCGACGTGCTTTGATCGAGTCTGGGTTTGATCCCAACTTTCTCGAACTTGAACTTACGGAGTCGGTGCTCATTCGTAACACCGAACAAGTGCTTAACACCGTCCAGCGTCTTAAGCAGCTTGGCGTGATGGTGTCCGTGGACGATTTCGGCACCGGTTACTCCAGCTTGGCTTATCTCCAGCGCTTTGACGTCGACAAGTTGAAGATTGACCAGGCCTTCGTGCGCGACCTGTGTCAGAACACCAATGACAAGACAATCGTGCGTGCAATCATCCAGATGGCTCACGCACTTAACCTTCGCACGATCGCCGAAGGCGTCGAAGACGAAGCAACGCTTGTATGCTTGCAACAGTTGGAATGTGATGAAGTGCAGGGATACCTCATTGCCAAGCCGATGCAGGAAGAACAACTGGCTACGTTCATTCGTGAATACAGGAACGGTTGGACTGTGTGAGGGGGACCGTCCGCCCGATTTTCCGCGGAACCGGCGAAAGCCGGTCCCGCAGACCTTCACTCACTTCACGCTCTGCACATGCATGTCGATGGATACCGAGTCATTTTTGTCAGTACTGGCGTGATAGAAGAACCCATAGTCAACCAAGTAGTAATAGTGCTTCAGCGGCACGACTGTTGAGCTTGGGCGCTGTTCACGGCAGCTCAACGCCTTGGCGTTACCGCTCAAGGCTGGGTTCAGTCGTTTGGCTGGCCCTTCACTGTCGACGGTGCAGTCGAAGGTTTTCGGTTCCTTGCCCACGGTGCCGATCAGATTGCTGGTGAGGCTGCCCTGGCGGGTGAAGCCCAGTTGACCGCCCACAGGCATACGCTGCCAATCGCCACGGAAACTCAGGCTGTCGACCACCTCGGTGTTCTCGGAGTGCGTGGCCTGCTCTGTGCCTGATAGCCTGATCAGGCCGCGCCAGTTGATCTGGCGGCCATTGAGGTTTTCGCTTTTGTGAACAATGCGCAGCTGCCCGGTCACAGGGTCAGTGGACAGAAAATACTCAGTACGCTCCGGCCAACTCTCTTGGGAATGACTGGCGGTGCCTGACAACTCAATGTAAGTCAGCGTTTTGGCCGGGGCCGGCATGTGCAGTTGCTCAATGCTCCTCAACACTCCGGGGTTGATGTCGGGCAGGGCATCCGCCGCAATCGGTGCTTTGGTACGTGACTTGAACGTCGGCAGAGTGGCAATGGTCGTTGGCGCGTTGCACACGAGTTCAAACACCTTCAACTGATCCTGGTCGGCCGCTGTCATCGCCTTGGCCTCGGGAAACATCTCGATTTTCCCGTCAGTGACCTCGTTATTGGCATTGAGGTAATAACGGGCCAACAGCGTGACGTTTCGCGCTGCGCAGTCCAGCGTGTACTGCTCGCGGGTCTGCGTGAAAGGAGAGTTACTCAGCGGGTTCAGGCGGGTCTGCGGCTCGTCGTACGCCATCCAGAATTGCACCTGTTTACCGCTTTTGCGCACGCTGCTGTTATCCAGCAACAGCCACCGTTCAGCGTCCCCCTTCATCACCTGGCGCCAATCCGGAGCAGGGAGATTTTTACACGCTTGGGTGAACTCCCGGTTGTTCATCAGCGTGGCGTGATAACGCTCGGGCAACGCTGTTGGCGGGGCATAGCGGCCGCTATTGTTGGCGTAGGAGCGGCGGAGCATGAACGAGTAAACCAGGTTGACCTGGGGCCTGGAGCAGGCCGCCGAAAACTGAACCGTTTGCCAGAAGGGTAAGTTCGGTTCGCGGGGGGCGAACACCTGGAAGTTGATGACGTCGCCTTCGCGCATCAGGCTGTTGGGCGTCAACGGCTGAGCGAGCAGGGTGGCTTGCTTATCGGCCGGTGGCTGTTGGCTGGCGCAGGCGGTTAGCAGTACTGAGGCGATGAGAAGAGTAGGGCGTTGCACAGATGTCTCCGGTAAGTCCATTGAGGGAGGCGGGGTGGGGAAGATCGGGGCAGATCACGGCTATTAAGGGGGGACGCGAGGGCTCAACGGACGTTCGCGTCAGGAGCTTCGCAGGATGGCATGGGCGTAAATCTCCTGGGCTGCTTCCCTATGGACGCAAAACGAAGGGTAGAAGTGGATTTCGTGCTGGAATTCCGGCCATTGACCCGATTGCTGCCTGCAGAGAAATGCGACTTCAGCCTCAACGGTCTCCAAATCTCTTAGAGTCGTGGGCGCTCCTTCATGTTCGGCAGTCCATATGCTCAGAGCCAACCTGTGTCTCAGATTTTTCCACTTGTACCCGTGATAACCGCCTTTGCCTTTCGCCCGGAAGCCAAATGAAAGGCGTGATGACATAGGTTGTGACGCTATGCCTACGTAAAGGAGTTTACCGTCTGCTGATAGTGTGTACAGCTTTGGATGCTGATGTGTGCTTGCGGGTTTAGAAAAGGTGCATTTCACCCCGTCCAGAGAAAGCCGGTAGGGTCCTTCGTCAAAGAGTTCAAGGTGATATGCCTGTGAAAATCAGGGGCAGGCCACGGTTATCAAATTGTGGTTTGACCCTGAGGGGAGGCTTTCTACCGCTCCTGATAGTACTGCGCCCTACGCCTGGCCTCTTCCCGCTCCATTTCTTCATAATGCTTGCGCTCGTCCCGCTCCCTCTCCTCATGGCGCTCGCGGTGTTTCCTGTCTTCTGCTCTATTCATTTCCCGCTGGTGTTCCCAGTGGCGCCTGTTTGCCTCTCGATAGTCCTGGTTCCGATCACCGGCAAATGCACCTGCTGAGGTGAAGCCAATCCAGGTGAGTACAAACATGGCAGCCATTTTCATGTGAGAGTGTCTCTGGGGTGGATGTGTGCAGGTGGTGCCATTGGTGGCTTGCGGTAGACCATGAGAAGGGGCGCAAGTGCTGATCAGGCTGCTGTTGCACCGCTATGTTCGCGTGGGAAGTCCGAAACGCGACACCGAGCATTAAACAACCGAAAGAGGGTTGAATCAGCTCTTTTGCTTCGACCCAGACCAGAGCAGGGAAAGCAGCGTACGCGAGTCCATTAGACGCTCGTCGGCACTCAGCAGGCCTGGAAGAGCATGCCATGGATGGTTGGCGCTGCGATGATGATGCAGATGCAGATTGATGTGATAAGGCCAAATGAAAAACCTTCCGACACACCCCACTTTCCATGCGTAAGTCCATTGCTGCCAGCCTGGGGTTACATCAGGCCCGCCACTGTGTTCGGCGATGCTACGGATTTTCTGTAGCAGCGTTCCCAGGGTGGCGAGTGGCAAAAACCATAACAGCACGATAAGCATCATGGTCTGGGCGCTGGTTTGCCAGGCGATGAAAGATAAGAGAGTGAGCCAGATAATCCCCGCAGCGGCGATCGGCCGGGTCATCTTCGGTGATGCCCCGCCTGCCTCTCTGTAGGCGCGCAGATTGCGCAGCGTATTGATGATGAACAGATCCCCCAGCAATTGCCTGAGCAATAATTTCCCGGACAGTGGTCGGAAGTTCCACGGCTGCTGGTGATAAAGAAAGCGCCGCTCCGGATCTTTCGTTGATCCCGTGTGCTGATGATGCTCGAGGTGCAGTGGCCGATAGAATTCAATGGGCACCGTACCCGGAACACCGATGGCCACGTTGATCAAAAAGTCATTGATACCGCGATGACGCGTCAGGTGATAGTGAGTCGCGTCGTGGTACAGAATGAACAGGGCATGTTGGCGCGCGGCAATGATGACAAACGCCAGGCAACAGAAACGCCAGTCCGAGACATACAGCGCAATGCGCAACGTCACGATGATGCACAACCATTCAAGCAGGATGGCCGCCAGGGTGCGCAAATCCACCTTGAGGCGACTCAGCGCGATGGTTGTCAAACCCGCTGCTGCGCCAATGGCTGCTCCATAGACCACATCGAGCAGTACATGCTGGCCTGTCGTCAACACGGTGATTGCCAGCATCAGGCTCCACAGCGCGAAGATCCATACCTGGCGGACACGCAGATAACCCAGCACAACGCTGATGGCCACCGGCAATGCCACATGTCCGCTGGGTGACGCCGCTAGCGGTGAGTCAATGCTGTAGAACCATGTCAGCCACTGCGACGGGCTATCCGGGCGCTCAATAAGGGTTGGCCAGAACAGGTGGCTCACCAAGCAGGTTCCAGAGGCCAGGGCCCCGGCAAAAAAAACCGGTAACAGCCAGTCGCAGCGACGCCCGAGAAACACGAGCGCGGGCATGATCAATAGATAGCTAAGGTACAAGGGGAGTGTGTAGGGCAGTTGCGCAATATGTGCATCGATACCGCTGGGCTGAATAACCCGTACCGGCCCCATCGGGAAGTGCGTGACGAGAAAATACAGGACCCCCGTCACAACGGTGTAGGCCAGCAGCCAACTAACGGGGCGGGTCACCCTTGAGGCATTGACAGGATGGTGTGCGACAGTGGATGACATGATCAAGGCGCCTGGGTAAACGAGGAGGGCGATGAATGGAAGTCTACGTTGCATTGGCCGATTGATCTGGCCAATATCCGTCCCCCCTTGCTTGCGATGCTGAAGGTCTCCATGAGTTTGAGTGCAACCTCCGTTGAATGCGCCCATCTGCATCTGAATGACATTGATCGGATGTTCGAGATTTATGCTGCGTCCTACGACGACACCTCGCGAGCAAGGTTTGATCAGGATTTCCAGGAAAAAACCCACTGCATCGTATTACGGGATGCGGGTGAAGTAATCGTCGGATTCACCACGCTCAAACTTTATGAAAAAACCTGGGCCGGCAAACCGATCAGGGTGATTTTTTCGGGCGATACCATCATTGATCGTGAACACTGGGGAAGCCAGCAACTGGCCTTCGCCTGGATGCGACTGGCGGGGGAGATCTGGCAGGAGCAGTCTGAAATCCCTCTCTATTGGTTGCTGATCTGCAAGGGGCACCGAACCTACCGTTATCTAGACGCCATGGCGTTGAACTATTCACCCCGAGCCGGGGCAGTGACGGATTCTGGCGTCCAGGCGCTGATGGACCACTTGGCGATCGATCGTTTTGGTGAGGCCTATGATCCGAAAACGGGTGTCCTGTCCTTCAAGGTTCCACAAGGTCGGCTGAGCACGGAATTGGCACAGGTTCCTGCGCCTCACCTGCGTCTGGCAAACGTATTGTATTTTCTGGAAAGAAATCCTTTTTACGCATCGGGTGATGAGTTGGTCTGTTTGTGCGAGCTGCACCCCAATAATTTACGGCCGATGGTGCTGCGCTTGTTTGCTGCCGCTCAACCATCGCCATGCTGATCCGCCAGGCAAGCGCCGCGGACAACCTGAAATTACTCGACTTTCAGGCGCAGCGGGCGATGCAGGGTGGCTTGCCGATGCGGTTTGACCGTGGGCCGGACTATTTCGCGCTGCATCGTTGTCACGCCATGGACCATCGAACCTGGATAGCGGAAAGCGAGGTGGGCGAACTGAAAGGCATCGCCAGCCTGGTGGTCCGCGATGGCTACCTTAATGGCGGTATCGAGCCGGTGGCCTATCTGGGGGATCTGCGACTGGTGCCCGACCGGCGCTTGTCAAAGTCGTGGATGGCCGAGGTCAAAGTGCGGCTCGAAGCGTTGGCCCATGAAACCGGTGCGCAGCACGCTTATTGCTGTGTCATTCGTGGCAATAGGCTTGCGGCTCACTCGCTTCTGGGGGGACGGCGAGCCAATCCGCTGATGCTTTCGCACTGGCGTGGCTATAGCAATGTCTCCGTGTATGGTCAGCGGGGATGGAGCAGCGCGCCAAGAACGCTGGAAAGCGTCCGCATCGTTCGAGCCCAGCCGGCCCATACGGATGCACTGCGAGCGTTTCTCGACAGCGAGTCGGCAGGCCAGCCCTTTGGTTGCATTTTCAGTGAAGCGCAGTTTTCGCGACGCCTGGACACCTGGCCGGACTTCGGTATCGAGTCATTTCTCCTGGCATTGGACGCCCGTAACAATGTGCTCGGTTGTGTGGCCCCTTGGGATGCCGGGCGTATCAAGCGGGTGGTGCTGGAAAAGCTGCCCTTGTCACACCAGGCGCTTCGCCTGGCTTTCAACGCCTGTGCGCCAGTCTTGGGGCGCCCTGCAATCGCTGCACCTGGCGAGGCGCTGCAGGACATCTACCTGACTCATCTACAGGTGCGGCAGCGAGACCCGCACATTTTCGCTGCGCTGCTGGATGCCGCTTGGGTGCGCGTTCGCGGTCAGTACGCGTTGATGCAAATGTGCTTGTTTGACAATGACCCGCTTTGGGCCGCCATGAAACGTTATCGTAGCGTCACCCTTCCCATGGACCTGTATACGGCGCCCTGCGTCGGCAGTGCGTCAGCGTTGGCGCCGATGGAGGCGGCGCGTATTCCGGGGTTTGAGATCTATCTCGTCTGATTGCCCCGGCCGGGCTTGGTCTCGTGCAAGACGTTCAACAGCGCCAACCAGAAACGGGTCGCATCAAATCCACCGCCGCCCAAAACAGGTTGGCCGTGATCGAGGTGCGGCAGGCAAATCTGCGGCATGCCCTCGAGTCGCTGATGGTCGAGGTAAAACTGACCGTCATGGGCCCAGCCGGGTCGCCGTGCATTGAGGCGTGCGTGATGCGTGTCAAAACCAGAGCTGGGCGCGCAGCTCCAACTGACGACATGCGCGCAATGCAGGTCAGGGCCCAGATGATTGAGCATGTGAGCAATGTGCGGGTCGCGCAGGCGGCTGATGTCTCGTGCGCCATCGGCCACCCACGGCATTTTTGCAAACACTCGACGAAGGCGATCCAGAGGATATCGTTGGGTCGGTTGCCACGTGCTGCAACCCAGCACCTCATCCATGACCGTCGACGGGCCTGCCGGCGGTTGCACCAACGCCACGCCGTCGCACGCCTCACTCAAGACGCTGTTCTGTAGGAGGGCTGCCAGCGCATCGAGCCCCCCCTTGCTGTGCGCCAATACAACAAATCGCTGGCCTGGCTTGAGTTCGGCAGTCAGTACCTTGTCGATAGACGTTCCTTGAGCCATCACCCCACGCGAAGAGCGCACGGGCATGCGCAGAACCTGATAGTTCGAGCGCCGTAACGTCTGGGCGCAATCTTGAAAACAACGTGGCAACCATTCGGAAAACAGCCCGGCAACCAGCACCACCAACGTACTTCGAGGAAGACGTGGCACGGGGGCATGCCAGCACGCGATAAATTGCTCTGTCCAATCAAGGTGTGCAGCAGGCCTCGCCCATTGCGTTGCTGGAAAGTGAAGTGGCCAATCGTCAAAGCCTTCTGGTATCCAGGTTTTTTTTCCCGGCACGGGTGGCCTCATGGCTTGGGCTCAGCGAATTCATCCAGTCTTCGGCGGGCCGCTTCCAAGGCTTCACTGTTGTCGAGCTTATCGGGGTGAAAACCAGGAATGAACCACGCCAGCCAGCTCGGAAATGCACGGGTCAGCGGGCCAGGATTCACAAACAACCACCATTGCAAGCGCGCCCACCCTCGCCAGTTACGGCGTTGCCCATCAGTCCCTGCAAGTTGGTAAATGAAATACAGCACATCGACGGCGAAGTACGCGGTCATTATCAGCATGACCCCGCATCGCATCAGGTATCGCCAAAGTGGATTGCGCACAACCAGGCACAACACGTCGTAGGCGACGGCCTTGTGTTCGGTTTCTTCTATGGCATGCCAACGCCAGAGCATGGCCATCCTCGAATCGGCACCGTTGAGAACAGCGGGATTTCGCAAAAGCTGATCAGAGAGAATGGCCGTGAAATGCTCCAGGCTGGCGGTCATGGCCAGACGAGTCGCTGGCGTAAATCGATTGCCAACCTCTTGTCGGCGCAGCAGCAGTTTTTCCAGTGCCTCAACGGGCGCGCCTTGTGCCGCGAGTAGCTGGTTATACAGCCTGTGCTCACGGATATGCGACGCCTCTTGATAAACAAACGCTTCAACCGCGTTGCACAGCGAAAGATCGGTTTCTATCTCGGTACGAAAGTGCGTGACGCTATCAATGAACAGCTTTTCGCCGAGTGGAAACATGATCGACAGGCCATCAAAAAAACGCGTTACGTGAGGCCAGTCACGGTACCAATAACGGGGAACACCCTCATCGAGAGCAAAGCGTACGTTGCGGCGGAGAATTTTTGCGGCAGGTGGTTTTGCCGCCGAGCACCAGGACAAGAGGCCTTTGAGATACGACATATCAGCGGGTGCGGCCCTGAAAAACTATAGGCTATCTCTTTTGTCACTGATCGTGTAAATGGATATCCGACTTTCCATGGGGCCTCTTAATGCGCAGTTCCGGTGACATTTCATCCTCTAGTCGTTACGACGTGGCCAATCTGTGTGTACTGATGCTGCAGACATTGGTTTGGGGGGCGACGCTGACCTGGTTGTCACACACGGATGCGGGTTGGCCCAAGTGGCTTGTGCTGATGCCTTTTTGCCTGGTCATGCAAGGCGTCTTTTCGATGATGCACGAGGCCTTTCATGGGCTGGCCCATAGTCAAAAAAAGTTGAATTACTTCGTCATGTGGTGGGCTTCAACCCTGTTTGGTGCATCGGCCACGCTCATCCATATCAACCATCTTGGGCACCACACGCGTAATCGCACCCGAGCAGAGCTGGCTGATTTTGCCAGCGCAGACGAGTCGTTGCTGCGCAAGCGCGTCGAATACTATTTCGCGATTCTGGGGGGGATCTGGTTCGCAGCATTTATCGGCAGTCTTTTGTTGCCGTTGCTGCCGGCACGTATCACTGACCGGTGGTCGCAAACCGCAGAGGTCAATACGTATGCGGCGGCCTTCAAGGACTTTTCAAAAAGCGATTTCAGCCGTATCCGGCTGGAAGTGATCGCCAGTGTCGCGGTGTGGTTATCGGCCGGGACAGTGTTGGGATGGAAGTGGCCTGTCGTCCTGGTGACCTACATCGCCTTTGCTTTTTCCTGGTCTTCGCTGCAGTGGGTCTACCACATGCGCACACCCTTGGACGTGGTGGAGGGGGCCTACAACATGAGGGCGCCGCGCCTGGTCCGTTGGGCATTTTTGAATTTTAACTACAACCTCACCCATCATCGCCAATCAGGACTGCATTGGCAGCAGATGCACCGGGCCTCGAACCTGAAGGAAACCCGGCCATTGTGGTTTGGCTGGCTAACGGTTTTCTTGCCGCCCCAGCGTTTACCGGATGACGTGACGCAACTCGACAAGACCTACTTTTGATGAGTGCCAACAATGGCGGCAAACGCGCGCTGTGGAAACGTTTCATAGACAGTGCCCAGCCCACGCTTGATCGGTGGCACGAGCAACTTGAGCAACCAGAACTGACGCAAGAACGCCTATTGCAGCGATTGCTAAAGACCAACAGTGATTGTGCGTTCGGGCGTGCCCACCACTTTGCGCGTATCGCTGATTCAACGCAGTTTCGCGACAACGTCCCGATTCACGCTTACGCGCAACTGCATCCCTGGATACAGCGAGCCCAACAGGAATCGGAACCGATTTTGACGTCCCGCCCGCCACTGTTCTTTGAACGTACAAGCGGTAGCAGTGCGCTGCACAAAGCGATTCCTTATACACGCGACTTTCTCTCTGAAATGCACAGCGCTTTAGGCGTCTGGCTCGCGGATATGCACCGTCAAGTCCCCGGGATCAGCCATGGCTCAGGCTACTGGTCAATGTCACCTCCCTTGCAAGTGCCGGTGCCTGGCCCTAATGGTATTGCCGTTGGTTCAGCCAGTGACCTGGAGTACTTGAGGGGCAGCAACATTGCCGGGTTGGCCGGGACGTTGTTGATTCCAGAGTTCGCCGGCGATCTGTCCAACTGGCGTAGACAGACCCTCCTGGCGTTGGTGGCAGACGCTGATTTGAGTTTTATCAGTGTCTGGAGCCCTACGTTCTTGACCAGTCTGTTACAGCCAATTTTCGATGGCGAAACCGCTGAGCATGAGCAGACGTTTGCATGGCTGGGCGATGCGCTTCCCGCCGCCCGCAGGTCTGCGTTGCGTCGCGCGCGATCCCAAGGTGTCTGCACCGAGTTATGGCCACGGCTGGCAGCCGTCAGTTGCTGGATGGATGGCCCCAGCCGCAACTACTACAGGCAATTGGCGGGGCGCTTCCCTCAGGCGCAATGGTTACCCAAAGGTCTTTTTGCCACCGAAGGTGTGGTGAGCGTGCCATTTGGTGACGGGGCGGGGTGTCCGTTGGCGATTGGCAGCCATTATCTCGAGTTTCTCTGCGAAGACGGTTCGCTGCGCAATGCCCACTCCCTGCGCATGGGCGAAAGCGCGCAAGTCTTGCTGACAACCGGTGGCGGCTTGTATCGCTACGCATTGGGGGACCGGGTCCGAGTCGTCGGAATGCTGGGGGCTACTCCGCGTGTAGAGTTTGTGGGGCGTACTACGGTGACCAGTGATCTGGTCGGAGAAAAGCTTGATGAGCACATCGTGCAGAGCATATTTGACCGTTGCCTCACCACGGCAGGGGCTGCTTGCCTGATCCCCAATGCTTCGGCCATGCCACCGCATTACCTCGCGCTGGTGGCGACACCTGAAGACCTGGACGCAGGCGCATTGGCGCTGGCGGTCGAGTCGGAGCTGTCCAACGCCTTTCATTACAACCAGGCACGCAGGCTTGGGCAGTTGGGGCCTCTTCGGGTTCGCCTGCTCAAAGGCAGCGCTGATCTGCTGGCTCAAGTACTGCAACAGGCGGCGGAGTTAAGCGGTATCCGCGCCGGTGACGTCAAGCCGCGCCCACTTATCAATCGGCTCGAGACAGCCGATGCCATTCTCGCGCTAACGGAAAGCTCATGTCGGCATCTTTAAATACCACCTTCGAGACGCCTTGCGATGGAACCCTCGAACAATGGTATGTGGCGTGCGC
This sequence comes from Pseudomonas sp. CFII68, assembly GCF_000416195.1. Taxonomy (NCBI): domain Bacteria; kingdom Pseudomonadati; phylum Pseudomonadota; class Gammaproteobacteria; order Pseudomonadales; family Pseudomonadaceae; genus Pseudomonas; species Pseudomonas sp. CFII68. Next base: position 39,330 of record NZ_ATLN01000020.1, on the reverse strand, counting down.
GCAGAAAGAGCTGCGCAAGAACACACCTTACCGGGCCAAAATCCTCGGACTGAACCTGGTGCTTTTTCGTCAGGGTGATGGGCAGGTAGCGGCGTTGCTGGACCAATGCGTGCATCGGGGAACCCGATTGTCCGCCGGCAAGATTTCCGATAACTGCCTCGTCTGTCCCTACCATGGTTGGCGCTACGATGCTCAAGGGCACGTGGTTCATATCCCCAGTGTCGGCGATAAACAGTGCTCATCGCCATCAGGCGAGTATCGGTACAAACAGCGTCATTTTGCCGTGCAGGAACGTGATGGCTTGATCTGGGTATACACCGGTGCAGGTGACCCGCAGGCCAAGCCTGTGTTCAGGCTGCCGGCTTACGCTGACCAGCGCTGGCAGAGCTATTTCATGATCAACACCTTTGAGGCCGACGTAGGCAGCCTGGTGCAGAACTTCATGGACGTGCCGCATACCGTATTCGTGCACGAGGGCATCTTCAGATCCAGCACAGGTCGTTCGATGGACGCCACGCTCGCGTGTAAAGCGCGGAGCATTGAAGTGACCTATCACGATGACGGGGACAAGATTGGTGTCATGAACTGGCTGAGTAATCCCGACGGCGAACCGCTGGTTCACACGGATCGTTTTTTTGCGCCCAACGTCACGCGTTGCGACTACCAGTGGGGCGAGCGTTCGGCTTTTTTGATCATCAGTCAAATTACGCCAATCGATTCACGTCAGTCGCGCGTCTATACCTACATCGCCTACCGCTTCCGGTTACCCCGCTGGGTACTGCGGACGTTGCGTCCGTTCATCCATCTGTACACCCGCATCGTCATTCGCCAAGACGTGAAGATCATTCAAGCACACCGCCAAGGCCTTGATAACGCACCGGACTTCAAGCCGTCCAATGTGCAAGCGGATGCCATACATGTCGGTGTCGAGCAGCTACTGGCGGCGGTCAGGCTAGGCGAGGATTTGCCACCGGCACAGCGTCGTGAGAGCCGGATACGGTTTGAGCTTTGATGGCGGCGACAAAAATACCTACCAAGGCTCGAATAACTAAAGGGAAAGAGACCAATGCCTCATGCGGTTTTCGTCAGTAGAACTATTTTATTTGGCGACTGTGATCCGGCAGGCGTGGTGTACACGCCGCGATTTTCGTATTTTTCAGTAGAGGCCATCTACGTAGCACTTGATAAGTGGCTGGGCACGCCCGGGCTTAGGACACTCATGGGCTTTGAAATATTGCCGCCGGTACGCGCCATGTCCATGGAGTTTCTGGTGCCTTTGACCTGGGATGATGAGTTATCTATCAAAGTCAGTGTGGCGAAGGTGGGCGTCCATTCGTTCACGTTTCTGGTCGAAGGGTTTGTTGTTGATGGGCCCTTATCTTTTGTGGCGAATGTCACTCATGTATGTGTCTCGCCGGAAACCAAAGAGGTGGTCGCCGTTCCAGCACAACTGAGAGCGCTTCTTTCATAGCCTGCTGGAAAGACGCTCGTCTGGGCAGAGACAGAGACATGTTTCATGTGCTGGCTCTGGCCCTGAAACAGGCATGAACCTGGTTCAAGACCAGACAAATCCGCTCTTCTTAGAAACTGTACTTGGCGGTCAGCAGCATATTGCGTGGGCTGCCGTAGGCGTCACCGCCGTAGCTCACGGAGTTGGCGATGGTCGAGTAGTACTGGCGGTCGAAGATGTTGTTGGCGTTGACCTGCAAATCCAGGTTCTGGCTGACCCGGTAGCCGGCCATCAGGTCGGTGATCGCGTAGCTGCCCTGTTCGAGGCGGTACTTGCTGCCATCAGCCAGCGGGATGTCGTTGTACAGGCGGCTCTGCCAGGAGACGTTACCGCCCACACGCAGTTTTTCCAGCGGGCCCTGGAAGTGGTAGCTGGTGGTCAGCTTGAACAGATGCTCCGGTGTGTCGGTGTCGAACTGCTTGTTTACGTTCTGCGGGTTGGCGGCATCCTTGATGGTGTGTGTTCGCGCGTAGGTGTAGCCACCGCCGACTTGCCAGTTTTCGGTCAAGGCGCCCTGCAGTTCGAAGTCGATACCTTGGCTGCGAATCTCGCCGGAGGCTTCGTAGCATTCTGCCTGTGGGCAGTCTGCCGGGGGTATCTTCACCGCGCGGTTCTCTTGATCGACGCGGAACAGCGCCACGCTCGCGTTCAGCGCGCCATCAAAATATTCGCCCTTGATGCCGACCTCATAGTTCTTGCCAACGATCGGCTTGACCGGGCTACCCGAGGTATCCTTTTCGCGCTGCGGCGTGAAGATATCGCTGTAGCTGACGTAGACCGAGTGGTGGTCGTCCAGGTCGTAGATCAAGCCGGCGTAACGGGTGAGGTTACGGGTGACCTTGTAGTCGGTGTCGCCATCCCGGTTATCGTAGTCGTACCAGTCCAGGCGTCCGCCGAGGATCAACTTCAACGGGTCGGCCAGGCTCAGGCGTGTGGTGAGGTAGACGCCATCCTGGGTGGTCACTTCGCGCTGGTTGTTGGTGTGGACGAAGTTCGGTTTACCCCCATTGATCGGCCAGTTCATGTCGTACGGGCTGTAGTTGTGGGTGGTCATGTCGTAGATGCGCTTGCTGGCGCCCACCACCAGTTCATGGCTGCGCCCGAACGCCTCGAAGGGCCCACTGGCAAAGGCGTCTACGCCGGCCTGGTTTTCATCGAAGTCGGCCTGGTAAACCGTGCGGGCCAGGGTGTTGTTGTCCCAGCGCGATTGATAAGAGCCGGAGAACAACGCGTTCTGTTCGGTGTAGTTGGCGTTGACCTGAAGGTTCCAGTCATTGGCCAGGCGATGACGAACTTCGGCGAATACGGTGTTGATCTCCTGATCCTTGTTCTCCCAATCCGTGCCCGGATTGTAGGAACGTGGCAGGTCCAGATGATGGCCGTCCTGGCCGATCATCGAAGAGCCCCAGAAGTAGTTGGTCTTGTCCTTCTGGTGGGAAAACCCCAGGGTCAGGGTGGTGTCTTCGTTCAAGTCCGCTTCGGTGACCGCATAGAACAGGCCATGATCCTCCTCGACATTGTCGATGAAGCTGTTGGCGTCCTGGTAAGAGGTCACGACCCGGCCGCGCAACGTGCCACTGTCGTTGAGCGGGCTGGAGGCATCGACCTCGCCACGGTAGTCGTCCCAACTGCCGGCGGCACCGGTCAGGGTGACTCGCTGCTCGGCCAATGGTCGCTTGCGGATCAGGTTGATGGCGGCCGAAGGATTGCCTGCACCCGTCACCAGGCCGGTGGCACCGCGCACCACCTCGACCCGATCAAACATCGCCAAGTTAGGCTGGGAACCGACGTTAACGCCGTCGTAGCCACTCGGGATGCCGTCATACATCAGGTTGTCGATTTCAAAACCGCGGGCCTTGTAGGTCTGCCGGCCAGGACCCGAGGAGAAGTCCAGGAACAAACCGGGCGTCGCCTTGACCACGTCGTTGATGTCGGTCATCGCCTGGTCATCCATGCGCTGGCGCGTAATGACGGTGACGGCTTGTGGGGTTTCACGCATCGTCAGCGGGAGTTTGGTCGCGGTCGACATCGCGCCGGTGGTGTAGGACTCGGTGCCTTCCGTGGTACTCCCCAGTTGGCCACTCCCGGAGACCTCGGTTGCGTCTAGTTCCAGGGTGGCGGGTGGGGTGGTGCTGTTGTCATCGGCGTAGGCGGGGGCCATGGAGATCATGCAGATAGCCATGGCCAGAAGATTGCGGGCAGGGTTGAAGTGACGCGGTGGGGTGGCACAAGTCGACATGAACAGTCCTTAGATACTAATGCTTGTGAGAGTGATTCGCATTAAGTATCACAGGATTCATCTGAGTGATAAAGTTTGTTGCGGTTGGAGTAGGTGATGCGTAGTGGGTTGTAGGGGGCGAATATACGCTGGAGCCCTAGTGGGCACTCCTGCAGGACTATCCTCCAGGCGTCACGATATTCGATTCGATTTTCTTCCCCATGCTGATGCGTGGCTCGACCGAGTAGCCCAGCGACTCATAGAACGTTTTGACGTTCTCATTTGCGCTGACAATCTGCAGGTTGATCTTCATGCACCCTCGGGCAGTCAACGCGCCCTCAGTATGACGGACGAGGTTTGCCCCTAAACCTTTTCTACGATGCGCAGGATGCACCGCCACCGAGTACAGCCATCCCCGATGGCCGTCGTATCCCGCTAGAACGGTTCCGACAACTTCATCTCCAGCCAGAGCAACAAAAAAGAGGCCATCGGATACGGCCAGCTTCTTGTCGATAGCAAGGCTGGGCGTGTTATGGGCGGTTTCGTAACCGAATACGGTTTCCCACAGTTGCATGACGGAAAGCCGATGGTGTTCGTTTGAATAATGGGCAATGGCATCCATGGCGCAACTCCCGAATTGAAAGGGCTGACGCTATCTCCCCGTCGAGGGTGCTGTCCATTGTCTTCTTTTGGCGGACTCTCGTAACGAGGCGGACTTCAAAGCAGGGATACGTTTTTACCCTTTGTCGCCTTCCGACTGATCACGCCTTTCAGGGTCTTTACTTCCAGTTAGGCCCTGTAGGTAAAGTTGGGAGCGCGCGATGAGCAACGAACAGGTGGCGCCTGAGACGAAAGGGGTGACGGTGACGTTACTGTCAACGATTGATCTGGGGCCTGAGATCGAGGGTATGGCAGGGCGCCAACTCAGGATGCGCAGGGTGACCCTCGAGCCTGGAGGCGTCTTCGGGCCGATCCACAACCATGTCGACAGACCAGGCACCGTCTACATCCTGCAAGGCACGATCACCGACCATCGAAATGGCGTCGCCACGGATTACGGGCCGGGAGTGGGCTGGCCCGAGGACAGGAACACCACGCACTGGCTTGAGAACAGAGGCACGATTGCGGCGGTGGAGATCTCGGTTGATATTGTCAGGCAAGGGTAAGTTCATTGACTTTATTTGAATCGGAAAGGGGGCGGATCATTTGTTTTTTGCTTTAAGTAAATCTGTCCGTTTTTTTCATTGCTTGCGGATCTTTGTAACTTGACGGATTGCCGCTGACATAGGTGTAGAGCCTATCCTCAAGTTTTATCGTCGCATCCGTGCGGATTCCATCAAGGCATTTGCAGCGCTCTGCCGAATAAATCTGCAAAGTTTTTCCACTGCTGCATTATTAGTGCATGTATTGGAATTTAATATGATTCTATTCAGGTCATCATCTGAGGCAGTTGCATCGATATGTCGTATCGCCCAGTTTTGAAAGTCAGGGTGTGTTTTTGCCAGTGCCACAAATGTACCGAGCTGATCCCATCTTTGGGCGAAGAGGTTCGTCACGGCGTCAGAGTAGCCCTCGCCAAGCTCACCATCATCACAAGAGGCGAAGACTCTCTGATGCTTAAAAAGGGATGACCAATCTCCGCGCGCATCAACTAGCAAAGACCCTGCTCGGTTACTCATCTCAGGAGGGCAGTTTTCATACGCTGAAGCCTGAGAAAATGACACACATCCCAAGCCAAGTCCGAACAACAAGACCAAGAAGGTCAGAGCGCGAGTACATACAAATCTGATGAGTATCATGATTGTCACCCTATCGATCACACTACTGTCGCATAACAAAATTGAGGAGCGTTGACGTTATAGCTAAAAGGAGACAGATCTATCGTATAGAAGCGAAAGTAAATCCGTCGACAAGGCTGGCGCAGGCGGGGATCGCCCAACGCACAGTGATGTTGTGCAGCAGCACGGCCGGGTTACGGGCGTCGGCCTTGGCAGGCTTCGCGGTAGCGCCCATGCCACTGAGTCAGTTGGGGCAAGGATTGGCGGTCATTGGGGTCGAACATGGGTTGCCGGATTTGCCGGATGCCCAATGTCGGCTGTTCACCTCGCCCGATGCGGATCAGACGATTGTGGCAGCGGTCACTCAGCTCATGCTGGAGTATTGCGCCAAGCGCAGGGCTTGATTGTCATTTCAAAGGGGCTGCTTGAGCGCCTCAATGGCGACTAACAGCCCCCCTCACATCATCCTCACACCACCGCAGCCGCAATCGCTCTGGAACGCCAGGCAAAAGCCAACACCATCAGCAGCCCCAACCCCGCCATTGCCGCTCCGGCCAGGGAAATCGCCGGATACCCCAACCCCGCATTGATCACCGCACCCCCGAGCGCCGCACCAATCGCGTTGCCGAGGTTGAAGGCGCCGATGTTCACCGCGGAGGCCAGGTTGGGCGCGTCCTTGGCAGCCTCCATGACGCGCATCTGCAGCGGCGGCACCAGGGCGAAGCTGGCGATACCCCATATCAGGATGGCCACGGCGGCCGGCAGTGGCCAACGCATCAGTACGGTGAACGCCAGCAAGACAAGAATCAGCACGCTCAGCGAAATGATCAGGGTGCGGTCTATCGAGCGGTCGGCGGCCTTGCCGCCCCACATGTTGCCCAGCGTCAATCCCACACCGAACAGCACCAGCATGGCCGTGATGTAGGCGGTGGACGCGTGGGTCTCGCTGCTGAGGATCGGTGCGATGTAGGTGAAGACGGTAAACATGGCACCCGAGCCGACGACGGTCAGGGCCAACGCCCCCAGCACCGGACCACGGCCCAGTACCCGAATTTCAGCCAGCACACCGGCGCCTTGCGGCGCCGGCAGGTTGGGCAGGGCGAACCACAACGCGGCCATGGTCGCCACGCCGAGGCCGGTAATGCCCCAGAAAGCGGTGCGCCAGCCGAACAGTTCACCAAACCAGGCGGCCAGCGGCACACCGCCGATGGTCGCCAGGGTCAGGCCCATGAACATGGCCGCCACCGCCCCGGCACGCTTCTCTGGGGCGACCACGCTGGCGGCGACGATCGAGCCAACGCCAAAGAACGCACCGTGGTTCAGTGAGGTCACCACCCTGGCGACCATGAGGCTGTAGTAATCGGTCGCCAAGGCTGACATCAGATTACCCAGGGTGAAAATCGCCATGAGCCCGATCAGCAGATAGCGCCGTGGAATCCTGCCGGTGGTCAGGGTCATCAGCGGCGCGCCAAGCAGCACGCCCAGGGCGTAAGCGCTGACCAACAGACCCGCAGCGGGAATGGAAACGCCGAGATCCGCAGCGATGCCCGGCAACATGCCCATGGGGGCGAACTCGGTAACGCCGATGCCAAAGGCACCAATGGCGAGTGCGACAAGTGGTGGATTGATACGCATGGAAGGCTCCTTATCTATGCCGCCAATGCTACGATCCAAACTTTCCAGGCGGTAGATAGCCTTTTTGGCAATCACCTTTGCGTAAGAGGCACAAATGGACTTCAACGGCAGATCAGGTGAAATGAGCGTGTTCGCCACCGTGGCGCAGGAAGGCAGCCTTTCAGCCGCCGCGCGTGCATTGGGGCTGACACCCTCAGCGGTCAGTCGAATCATCGCGCGCACCGAACAACGCCTTGGCACCCGCCTGTTGCTGCGCACCACCCGAGCGATCACCTTCACCGCCGAGGGCGAGGCGTTCCTGCGCGGTGCCCGGCGTATCCTGGCCGACATGGCCGAGGTCGAAGAAGCCATCGCCGACCAGGGCGTACCCAGGGGCCGCTTGCGGGTCAGCGCCGCCCTTGGCCATGGGCGGCTGGCCATTGTTCCCTTGGTGGCAGCGTTCAGCGCCCGTTACCCGAACATCGTCGTCGACCTCACCCTCGGCGACGAAGTGGTCGACATTCTCGGCGGGCAGGCCGACGTGGCGGTACGCTTTGGCCATCTGCCCGACAGCCCGCTGACCGCGCGCAGGATCGGCGACACCGGCCAGGTAGTGGTGGCATCGCCCAACTATCTGCAGCGCCACGGCACCCCCCAGGAACCGGAAGACCTGCTCCGGCACAACTGCCTACGCTTCAACTTCCGACGTGCCGAACCCAACTGGCCGTTCATCCGCGACGGACGAGAGTTTTCCCTGAAGGTCAGCGGCAACATCGAATGCAGCAGCGGTGAAGCACTGGCACAATTTGCGCGAGTCGGGGCCGGCATTGCGCGTATCGGCGAGTTCACCGTGAGCGAGGACCTAAAGCGCGGCGATCTGGTACGGCTGCTGGAAGAGTGGAACCCTGGTGATCGGGAGCCCATTCATGCGGTGTTCGTAGGTGGCTCGGCAATGCCGGCGCGGGTGCGGTTGTTTGTGGATTTTTTGCTGGAGCATCACCGGATGTAAGCGGTGGACCGCTGCTAGGTTGCAAGCATGTCCAGGAGTCCTTCCAATGTTTTAATGGAACGCTCCGCTGGCGTTATGCTCGCTGGCCACGGATGGAATCCACTCAACCAGACGGCAAGCATTCCGGCGGCTGTAGCACCCAGGTAATCGTTCTGTGGGTGATCACCGACAAACCAGCAATGCTCAGGACGAACGCCCAACGCCTGCGCTCCCAGATGGAATATCTCAGGCGCCGGTTTCGCAATACCGCACGCCTCGGAGCAAATCATCGTTTCAATGGTTTCGCCGAAAGGCAGTGCCGCCAAAGTCTGCCGTCGCGAATGCTCGGCACCGTTGGAGATGACGCCCATGGCAATACCCTTGCGATGAAGCGCTTGAACCATCGCGCTAGCGCCTGGCATTTCAACCGCAGCGCTCGGGAAGTGATTCATCCAGTGTGTAACTAATCGCTTGGGATCGACTGGCCCAGTCCACTTCAGCTCCTGGGCTAACGTGTACCCAACCGCCTCACGGATGGAAGAATATTCCGATTCCGGTCGCAGATACCCACCGTTGTCGGTGCGCGCGATCAGACGAGAGATCTGACGGGTGTCTGCTTCTGCGATCTGAGTCTTGAACTCATGCAGAAACCGCTCAGCGTAGCGGTCAATGCTGAGCGCGCGATGGGTGAGCGTGTTGTCCAGATCGAACAGAATAGCTTTCGGTGCCAAGTTCCCTCCCAGCGATCACGATGCATTAGCTAACTTGATTACAGAGTGACTCGTCTTCTCACCTGCTACACCGGAGCACGCTAGCCTAGGTCAGATTCAACCCGCCGTCTGAGAGGAGTATCTCGCCGGTCAAGTAGTCCGACTCGACCAGCATGACAACAGCTTTTGCGATGTCGTCTGGGCTCGCGGCCCTGCGCATAGGTGCGCGAGTTCGCCACAACTCTTGGGCCTCTGTCCATTCTGCGGTCAGAGGCGTGTCGACCAAGCCAGGCGCCACAGCGTTTACGCGAATTTCTGGCCCCAGCGATACCGCGAGCAAGCGGGTCATGTGATTAAGCGCAGCTTTGCTTACCGCATAGGGAATCGATGCGCCCTTTGGACGGATGCCGGCATGGGAACTGATGTTTACGACGCAACCTGCTCGACGGTAACGGGCGGCATCGCGCAATGCCGACTCGGCCAATGCGACCAGGTGGAACGGCGCCACGACATTAACCTCGTTAAGTTCGTGCCACACCGTCGAGTTGGCCGAGGCAAGGTCGCTGTGCGGAATGACTCTGCTAATACCGGCATTATTGACCAATACGTCGAGCTGCCCCCACGCGGCGATCGCCTCGTTAATAAGCCTGACCCTATCAGCTTCTAAAGCAAGATCAGCTTGCACGTAAATAGCCTGCTTCATTTCGGCAACCATAGCGCGTCCTGTATCTGCAGAATTTCGCGAATGGAGCACCACCGCATAGCCTGCCCGGCTTAGTACACGCGCAATGGCAGCGCCGATACCGGAAGTGGATCCTGTCACCAACGCGACGCGTAATACGTTATCGATTGTCGGATTGGGTTTCATATGGATATCTCGAATGGGTTGCCTGTAGAAATCCAGCATTTCGGAAAATGCGACTGAAGCAGAACGACTAGGAATTTTGACCCCGTTGCTGGCCCATAACCTGGCCAACGGTGGAGACGACGCCCGTGAAACATTTGCTCTGTTGCTACGAGACCCCGACAGTAACGAAGTCATTGGTGGACTGTATGGCAAGGTCTCTTATCGATGGCTGCTCATCGATCTTATCAGCGTTCCCGAGTCGATGCGTGGTCAGGGTATCGGAGAACGACTAATGCGTATGGCTGAAGAAGTTGCGCAGAAAAACATTGCATTGGTATCTGGCTGGAGACCTTCAGCTTTCAGGCCCCCGAGTTTTATCGAAAACTGGGTTACTCCGAATTCGGACGCCTGGCAGACTATCCACCGGGGCATACCCGGCTCTATTTCCAGAAGTCGTTGTGCTGACCGCGTTTTGGATCTTGGGCCGATAACTGTGCTTCGTAGCGGCAGCAATCGGCCAATTTCTGCCAGCGGGTATGGGTTGTATCAGTATTCTTATGAATTACCGGTCAGCGCTGTGGCCGCAGCCGTCACACCATGCGCAGCGAGGACAAGATCTGCTGCTCGTTCGGCGATGACGACGCACGGCGCCATCGTGTTGCCAACGGTAATTCGCGGCATGATCGAGGCATCAGCGATGCGCAGTTTATCGATGCCATACACACGCAGTTGATGGTCGACCACCGACATCGTATCTCGGCCCATTTTCGCGGTGCAGGATTGGTGCCAGTAAGTCACGGCAGAGTTGCGGATGAACTGCTCCATAGCGCGATGTTCTTTCGGCCCGGGCACGACTTCGCGTTTGACCAGCCCGTTGAAGGCTTCGCTGTTACCGACCGCCCTGCACAGGTCGATCGACGCATAAGCCGCTGTCATATCCTCGGGCGCGCTCAACGAGTTCGGCTCAATGAGTGGGGCATCCAGTGGCCCGGCACCCGACAGGCGTAAGCGTCCTCGACTGGCAGGCCTGGCCAGCCCAGCGAACATTGTCCAGCCATGTTGTGGCGGCTCAATCGCGACCTCAGGCGGAGAGGGTACCGCAAATGCCAGCTGACACTGCAATAGGTCCGGGACCTCCAGGCGACTGTCGCTTTTCCAGTACAAGGTGGTTTCGCACCCGCCGCTACCGACTGCCTGGGGTTGCAGGTACTCCCACGTACAGCCAAAGGCGAGATGGTCCTGAAGATTCTGGCCCACGCCGGGAAGGTGATTGGTCGGTGCGATGCCGTGGTTTCGCAGTTCCTCTTCCGGGCCGATTCCCGATTGCATGAGCACCTTGGGCGTCTGCACCGCGCCCATGGACAGGATGACCTCGGCTGCGGCATAGAAGCACTGCCGTTCGCCTGCGATCATCGCTTCGACACCGATAACCCGTGTACCGATAAGCAATACGCGGGTCACCAATGCCCCTGTCAGAACCGTCAAGTTCGGATAGTGCAACCGTGGCCGGATGTAGGAGTCGTAAACGGATTCGCGCTTGCCCTGGTTAATGCGCAGGTCGGTAATAGCGATCCCGCCCGGGCCTTCCATCATCTCGCCATTGGGACTGTCGAATCTGGGTATACCCAGACGGCTGGCTGCCTCCAGCGTTGCCCACGCGAGGGGTTGAGGCATGGCCGGCTGTTCGACATGCACGGGGCCACCTGAACCACGCCGAGTGGTATCAGGGCTGCCTTGCCAGTTCTCGATCCTGCGGTAGTAATTGAGTACCGAATCGTAGCCCCAGGCCGGGTCGCCGGACTCTGCCGCGAAATGGTCCCAATCGGAGCGGTGCCCGCGCGACCAGACCATCACATTGATGCTGGAGCCACCGCCGAGTCCCTTACCCATGCTCAGGGATAGCCGTCGACCATTGAGGTGTGGATTGGGTTGCCCCTCGAATGCCCAGTCGCGCTTTGAACCGAGGTTCATCGGCCATTGCGCCGGCTCGGCAACCTCGGGGCCCGAGTACCCCTCGCCAGCTTCAATCAGCAAGACGCGTGCGCTTTTCTGATCGGCAAGACGGGCTGCGACCACGCAGCCCGCCGTACCTGCACCGCACACAATGAAATCATAGTGTTGATCACGCAGATGATTCATGCGGAGGCTCCGTATCGATGCAGCGATTGAGTTTGCGGTTACCAGTGGCGTCATTTCCCTGCGATCATTGTTCGCCAACGCTGTGCACTGCCTTAAGAATCACTGCGGCGACCTCGGCCGGCTGTGACTGCTGGGGAACATGGCTGGTGTGCACCTCTGCAAGGGTGGCACCGATACGCTTGGCGGCAGAGCGCTGGACGTCGGGGTGGATCATCCGGTCTTCTGTAGCAAGCAGATACCAGGACGGTTTGGCCTTCCAGGACGACACGGTCGTTTTATCTTCGAAGGCAGATGCCTTGATGGGACCTTGCGTGGCGGTCATGACGGCGGTCTGCGCTGCCGGGAGATCCTGGGCGAAGTCCTTGGCCATGCCTTCCGGCGTCAAATAGAGGAAACCGTTGCCGTCTGCCTTGATCTGACTGATGCCAGGGGGCGTGGGCGCACTTTTACCTTGTTCGCCGCTGGTTTGCCCGGCCTCTGGCGCGAAGGCGGCGACATACACCAGCGCGCTGACCTTCGGGTCGCTACCGGCCTCGGTAATCACAGTGCCGCCCCAAGAGTGCCCGACTAGAATCACCTTGCCCTGCTGGTTGCTCAACGCGCGGCGCGTAGCGGCAACATCGTCGGCAAGCGAGGTGAGCGGGTTTTGCACAACCGTAACGGCCACCCCTTGGGCTTGGAGCAGTGGCACCACTTTGGCCCAATCGGAGCCGTCGGCGAACGCGCCGTGTACGATCACCACGGAGGGCGTTGTATCCTGCGCGTGACTGGCGCTTGCGATGAAGGTACCGGCTAGGGCAAAGGCGACGGTAGCGATTTTCGAATTGAATGTTTTCATTGGATGAGCTCCTGTTCGGGAGCTCAAATTCTGCTGACTAGCCTGCGTTGTGGGCATCGGTCAATTATCCGACCCCGGAATATTTTTCATGGATAGTGTGTTGCAACTGGATATCTCCCTGGGCGGGGCACTGGCGACGATCGCCCAGGTCGGTGACCTCAGCATGGGACAACCACTCGGTCATTCCCGGCGTGTTGCCGCACTGGCGCGGATGCTGGCGCAGGCCCAGCATGGCGACGGTGAACACCTGAGGGTAGCGGAACAGGTTGCCTTGCTGCGCTGGTCCGGTTGCACCGCCAATGCCGAAGGCTTTGCGGATCTGCTGGGCGACGACGTCGATGGTCGCCGCGCGATGCTCGATTTGACGCTGGGCAATGAGCAAATGAACGCGGTGCATCAGGCAACCCCGCTTGCCGTCGTGCACTGTGAGGTGTCTGGAGCAATCGCCAAAACCCTCCAGCTCGGTGCCGCCGTCGAGGCGGGCTTGTGTCGCGTGTTCGAAACCTACGACGGCACTGGCCGGCCGCTGGGCCTGACCCATGAGCACATTCCGGAGGTCGCCTATCAAGTAGTACTTGCAGGTGATCTGGATATTCTCAGTCGTGCACACGGCCTGGACGCGGCGCTACGCTGGATCAGAGAGCAGTCGGATCGGCGCTATCCCGCGTCGCTAGTATCGTTGCTTCTGGGGAACGCAAAGGACTGGCTGGCGGATTTGGAAACGCTGTCGAAAACGGTTGACCACGCGCATGAGCAGCGTTGCGTCTCACTGACGTTGGTGGGAGACATAATCGACTTGAAGCTCCCGTGGTTGGCAGGGCATTCGCGGCAGGTAGCGCATGTCGCCGTGGAAGCTGCGCGCCTGTGGGGGCTGCGTGAGCCCACTTTGACAGAAATTGGTAAGTCCGCGCTCATCTACGGTCTCGGCCGGGCAGCCGTTTCGAACCACCTTTGGAATACCGCAGGGACGCTGCCATACGGCGCTGCAGAGCGGGTGCGCCTTGTCCCTTACTGGACGCAACAGGCGCTTAGACCTATCACTGAACTGGCCGTGCCCGCAGAGATTGCAACCCATGCCTATGAACGGCTCAACGGCAGTGGCTATTTTCGAGGCGTGGCGGGTGATGCGCTGTGTGCCGAGCATCGCCTGTTCGCCACATCGGTAGCCTGGGTCGCGCTAAGGGAAGCCAGACCATGGCGATCGGCCCACGGCGAAACGGATGCAGCCAGGCTACTCAAACAGGATGCTGGCAGTGGCTTGTTCGACAACGATGTTTGCGAAGCAGTCATTGCCGCCGCAGGTGGCGAGCGTCGGATGCGTCAACCGAAGGCTTCGGTACTCACGACTCGCGAGTGCCGCATCCTGCTGGAGATCAGCCGTGGCGCCAGCAACAAGCAGGTGGCGCGGCTGCTGGACATCAGTCCGAGCACGGTTCGCACGCACATGGAAAGCATCTTTCGCAAACTGGAATGCTCGACCCGGGCAGCCGCTACCTTGAAGGGACTGACACTGGGATTGATTGCCTGAGCCAGGTCCGGGTCAAGCCTGAATCATGCGAGCCCGTCCTGATCGGCTTGACTGGCGCGTGCCAGGTCGATGAATGCCTTGGCTGCCGCGCAGGGGTTGCGGCGGTTCGGGTAGTACAGGCACAGCTTGTCTCTGGGCGGTGTCCAGTCTTCGAGAGTCCGCACGAACTGTCCGGCGCGGATTTCGTCGTGAACGTCCTGCTCCATGAAAAAGCCGAGCCCCATGCCTTCCTGCACCGCCACCTTGACCACGCTGGATTCATCCAGCGTAAGCGGCCCGCTCACATCGAGACGAGTCACTTCTGCGTCCCGCTCGAAATGCCACGGGAAAATCGCCCCATTCGGTAGTCGAACGCGGATGCATCGATGCTGGAGCAGCTCGGATGGCGTTCGCGGTTTGCCGTGTTTTTCGAAGTACGCCGGCGAGCCGACCACAGCGTACCGTTGCGGCTGGCCGAGAGGGATCACAATCATGTCGTTCGGAACGAGGCTTGCTGAACGCACGCCGAAATCGAAGCCGTCAGCAACGATATCCACCAGACGGCCTTCGGTTACGAGGTCGATGTGTACTTTCGGATGATGCTGCAGGAACTCCATCACCAGTGGCAGGAGCGCCGATCGGGCAGCGCTGGCGAACGCATTGATACGCAGCGTGCCCGAGGGGCCGACGTTATGCGATCGCACTGCATCGAGTGCAGCACGCAAATCCTGCAAGGCTGGCCCCACCTGTTCCAGAAATATCCTGCCCGCTTCGGTGATGGCCACGCTACGGGTAGTGCGATTGAACAGCCGCGATTCGAGGCGGGCTTCCAGTTGGGCAATGGTGTTGCTCAATGCGGTGGTGGAGACGTCGAGATCGATAGCGGCTTGCCGAAACGAACCCCTGCGTGCGACCGCTATAACAGCGTCCAGCTCACTGAGGCCTAAACGATCTTGTGACATGGATTGTCCTGATTTTCGGGATTGGTCATAAGGGTTTGTCCCAGTTAACAAACTATCCGTCAAGCAGCAAGATCTCTCCAGGAAATCTATCCAGGAGATCAGCAAATGAGCCTTCAGCGTGTCAGCGTTGTTGAGACGTACTTTGACATCGGCAGTGGAAGCGATTGGGGTGCTGCTGAATGCTCGCCACCTCAAGCATGTGATGCATTGCTGAGGCTGGCCGCACACGGCGAGCGCCAGACCCAGCAGCTTGGTGGGCTATTACTCACTGGGCGAGAGTGTCGCATCCTCAGGGCGATCAGCGTTGGCGCCAACAACAAGCAAGTGGCGAGGTTGCTGGAAATAAGTCCGAGCACCGTTCGCACGCACGTGGAAAGCATCTTCCGAAAGTTGGAATGCTCGACTCGAGCGGCCGCCACCTTCAAGGCAGCGAAACTGGGGTTGATCTCCTGATGCCCGGCCCGGATGGATGCCTCATTGCATCAGGCTCGCGTACAAAAGTGCACAAGATCGCTTCATACAACCAGATTCTGGAGAGCGAAAACATGACCCTTCAGCTTCCCGACGTCGTGCAGGCGTACTTTGCGGTCACCAATGGTGGCGATGCAGCGCAACTTGCGAGCTGCTTCCGCTCGGACGCCACGGTTTCGGATGAGAGAAAAACATACGAAGGAACAGCTGCCATCGAAGCCTGGCAACAGGAGGCACGTAGAGCCTTCATCTATCAGGTCCAACCACTGCATGCCCTGCAAGGGCAGGGCAGACTGACTGTCATTGCGCACCTTGTTGGGAGTTTCCCCGGTAGCCCGGTTCAACTGAGTCACGTCTTCACGCTGGAGGGCGGTCGAATCCGTTCCCTGGAGATCACGCCATGCTGAATCTAGGTTTGACTGGCAAGCGGGTCCTCGTCACCGGTGGCACCAAAGGCATCGGCAAGGCTGTCGTCGAGTTGTTACTGGCCGAGGGCGCGAAGGTCATTACCTCGGCCAGGCAGGTGGACGTTGAAATGCCGGGCGCTATTCTGATTGCGGCTGATCTTTCGACCCGGGAAGGTTGTGACGTGCTGATCGCCGCGATCCAACAGCGGCTGGGTGGCGTGGACATAATGATCCATGTCCTGGGTGGTTCGTCGGCACCCGGCGGCGGTTTTGCTGCACTGGACGAGGAACAGTGGCAACGAGAGCTCAGCCTGAACCTGTTGCCGGCGGTGCGCCTCGACCGCGCCTTGCTCCCGGGTATGCTGGAGCGCAAGGAAGGGGTCGTCATCCACGTCACCTCCATCCAGAGTCGGCTGCCACTGCCGCAAGCGACAACAGCTTATGCGGCGGCCAAGGCCGCGCTTTCGACGTACAGCAAAAGTTTATCGAAAGAGGTTTCGCCCAGAGGCATCCGCGTGGTTCGGGTTTCGCCGGGCTGGGTTGAAACCGAAGCGTCGGTCGCATTAGCCGAGCGACTCGCGCAGGAGGCAGGTACTGACTATCAAGGTGGTAAAGAGATCATCATGAAAGCACTTGGGGGTATCCCGCTCGGCCGTCCATCGACGCCTTCCGAAGTTGCTGACCTGATCGGTTTCCTGGCTTCGCCGCGAGCGGCATCTATCACGGGAAGTGAGTTTGTGATCGACGGCGGAACAGTACCAACGGTTTAGCCGTCTGTTTGCAGGAAGGCGCAAAATGCTGCCCCAGCGGCCATCGTTTGGCCGCTTCTGGCCGAAAGCAACCCGTTACTCCGGGCGTAGCTGACTTCCAGTTCGCAAGATGACCTGTCCGGATGTCTTCTCGAGTGCCGTCGAGAATGAGCCCGCAGCAGTGAGTCATCGATGGCTCGCAGGCGCGTTGGTCGTGTGTACCTTGGCCAGGCGCAAGCGCCAGTCGCCGCCATGCCGGAGGCGGCATTCTTCTTCGGAGTCGAAACTGACGCAGCGGGCCATGTGGGTGACGTGTACGCCGGCGTCGCTCAGGGCGGCGGCTGTCAGCTCACGCATGCGTTTGTCTGCCCCCGTTGAGAGGGCGTGTTCCTGGCTGGCGCGGCTGTCGAAAATCCAGATCACGCGCAGGCTTTGGGGAAAGGCGCGATAGTCGACGGTGTGGGTCAGCCAGGCGAAGCCCGGGATTTCAGTTTTAGCGGTTTCACAGGCTTCGGTCAGGGTGGCGATGAGACGACGCTCAATACGGGCGTCGTCGCGTGACGTGGAAGGCATAAAAGGCTCCAGGCGGGGTGTTCAATGGCTGAGGTGTCAGCCCCTCAACGTGGGCTTGGTTGAATCGAGAGGCGTAATCGTTGCCACTCATTCCAGCAATCCTCGGCAACGATATCCGCATAGCCCCGTTCTTGTTCCATCGCCAGCGCGGTGGCAAAGGTGACTGCAATGCAGGTGGCTTGGTCTCGGATGTTGCAGACTTCGAGTTCGGTGAGTGGGGCGCCTTTTTTGGACTCGGCTGCTGTGAGTACAGCTGCAAGGGCGGGTACGAAAACCAGGCATAGGGGAGCGGAGGACATCAGCTTCTTCCTTGGAGTGAATTGGAGATTATTAACGGGACACGGGGCAGGGGCGTCGTCATCGTTTCATGGTCCGGTCCATTTATTTCTGCGTGCCGGTTGTTTCCAACGTCGAAGCAATAAGTTCGCGCAGCCACATATGGGCAGGATCGCGATGCAGTCGCTCGGGCCATAACATCAGCATTTCAAACCCGGGAATGGCCAGCGGAGGTGCCTGGACGTGAAGCGCCGGCTCATGTTTCACCAGCCTTTGCGGCACCACCGCAACCAAATCGCTGTGCACCAATGCCGAGACCAGCGAGTTGAAATTGGACACGGACAATACCACTCGCCGTTCCAGACCTTCAGCTGCCAGCGCGTGGTCGGTACTGCCAACGAAGCCGGCGCCATCAGGTGACATGACCGCATGTTCAAGGGCGCAGAACGCTTTGAGCGACAGCTTGGTTGCCAGCGCGGGATGGCCGCGCCGCGCCGCCAGCACATAGCGTTCGTGAATCAAGGAGCGTTGACGCAACTTGGGCGGCGCTTCATCACGGGTGTGCAGCGCCAGATCGATAAGGCCGTTTTCCAGATCCTTGGCAAAGTCGACAGTCGGTTTATTCATAAGCGCCAACCGCGTGTATGGGGCCAGGTGCCTGAGCCGCGAGAGCGACGGCCAGATCAAGGCAGTCGTCGCATAATCACTGGCAGCGATCTTCCACGTTTGATGGGACCGTCCGGGTTCAAAAGCAGCAACAGGACTCAGTGCGCTTTCCAGCGCGGCCAACGCATCACGCAGGGGCCCCTGCAATTCGCGAGCTCGCTCGGTGGGCGACATCCCTCGGGGGCCAGGCAGCAAGAGCGGATCATCAAGAAGCTCTCTCAGCCTGCCCAGTTGCAGGCTGACGGTCGGTTGCGCGAGATTGAGCAAGCGCGCTGCCCGCGTCACATTCTGCTCGGCCAGCAAGGCATCCAATGTGACCAGCAAATTAAGATCCAGACGGCGCAAGCTATTGTGCATGCAAATACCATGTGTTTCGGGAATTCATTTCTATCATAGCGGATACATGCTTACGCTGAGGGACACATTCAACGCGGAGCCCTCATGAAAATACTACTGATCTACGCCCACCCCGAACCTCGTTCGCTCAATGGCGCGCTCAAGGATTTTGCGATCACTCACCTGGAAACAGCAGGCCACGAGGTCGAAGTCTCAGATCTCTACGGCATGCAGTGGAAAGCATCCCTCGATCCGGACGACGCCCCAGGTTATGACGCAGAAACGCCTTTCAACCCGGCGCTTGAATCCCAGCGTGTATTTGCCGCTGACAGCCAACCGGCGGACATCCAGGCAGAGCAGGCCAAATTGCGCTGGGCCGATGCCGTCATCTTTCAATTTCCGCTGTGGTGGTTCTCGATGCCCGCGATTCTCAAGGGCTGGATCGAACGCGTCTACGCTTACGGGTTTGCCTATGGGGTCGGCGAACATAGCGAAAGCCACTGGGGCGATCGCTACGGCGAAGGCAGCATGACAGGCAAGCGCGCCATGTTGGTGGTCACAATGGGCGGTTGGGAGTCCCACTACAGTGGCCGAGGGGTGAACGGCGCGTTGGATGACCTGCTATTTCCTATCCAGCATGGGGTGCTTTTCTATCCTGGCTTCACGGTCATGCCGGCCTTCCCAATCTATAAGACCAGCAAGATGGACGCCGCCCGGTTCCAATCCATTTGCACGGCTTATGCCGCTCGCTTGAATACGCTCTTCAGTGATCAACCCTTGCCATTTCGTCGCCAGAATCACGGCGATTACGAAATCCCGGCGTTGACGCTGAAATCGCATCTTGCGTCGGGTCGTTGCGATCTTGGTATTCATATCAGTGACGGTGAGAGTGTTTGAGGTGAAACGCGTATTGGAGGCTTGAGCCCAAGGGGGGCGGGTGGTCGGGTTGTGCGCCTCAGGATTGATCATTTTTGGAGGTCAGTAATGACGGTCCCGGTTATGCTCAGAACAATAAAGGGGACGCCCATTAGCCGGTCTCAAGTCAAGGCTAAAAGCCAACTCGCCCTGCAGCTTTTAACTGTAGGGTTTCCCTTTGTCTCAACCTGCTCGGTTGAACCCGTCGTCCCCGTTTTCTCATCAATGGCTACGACCGAGTCGTGCCTGACACCCATATGGATCAAGCGGTAGCAACACAACGCGCACTGCCCTGGCAGTGAACTGCCCCAGAGAAACGTTGGTACCGCCAATGTGTCCAAAACGTGTCACAGAACTGTGGCTCGTGCGCAAAGCGCACGTCCAGTCTCTACTGGCTCACTTAGCGGACGACCCGGTTACAACGCACTCAGGCGGTGATGATCGGACGCCACTCGGATTTTTGGCTCACGTCCAGTCCCCTTTCTATTGCCCGATCATCACCTGACTCGCTCTTCAGGCGAAACAGCGTTTAGCGTCAAAAGGCTGCTTCTCCTTAAGGATGTGGTAGGTCGCTCGCGCTAGGCACTGTACGAAAAGTAATGTCGCAAACACCGCATGGCACAAGCTAACGAGACCATCGCTGCATAACTTTTCGCGAGCTTGTCGAAGCGTGTGACGATGCGGCGGTTTTCTTTCAGCCAGCCGAACATGCGCTCGATGATGTTGCGCTGCCGGTATTTTGGCCGATCAAACAAGCGAGGCAAGCCGGGCTTGGGTTTGCGTTTCATGTATCGCAGAGGGATTACCGGCTGCATCCGGTAACGGTCACAGTAGCGACGCAGAGCCTCAGCATCGTAGCCTTTGTCGGCCAAAAGCCAGCGACATCGTTTGCGAGGACGACCGCGCAAACTGGGGATATAGGCTTCATCGAGCAGTGGCTGGGCATACGAGATATCACTGGCTTGTCCGCCCGAAAGTAGAAAACGCAGCGGTATGCCGTTGGCGTCGCAAAGCATATGAATCTTGGTCGTCAGGCCTCCGCGACTGCGGCCTAGCGCATGGTCTGAAGGTTCATCAGGCCCCTTTTTTTTGGCGCCTGATGAAGCTCGGGTTGCGCGTACAGCTGTGGAATCGATCATCCATGTTTCCAGGTCGATCAATCCTTGCTCGTTCAGCTTAATGTGCAGCCGCCTGAGCATCAGGTCGAACGCTCCTTGGTTACGCCAATCCCGAAATCGTTGATAGACCGTTGACCAGGGCCCGAAGCGCTCGGGCATGTCGCGCCATGCGGCGCCTGAGCAAAGCACCCAGAGCAGGCCATTGAGCATCAAACGATCATTGGCTCTCGGCCGACCATTGCGCCGGGGTTGTTCAAAGAGGTCAGCAACCAGCTCCCAGGCTGCATCGGGAATTTCGTACAGTTTCACCATCGTGGCCTCCTGCCTTCGATGGGCGCGAACTTTACCGAATATCAGTATTCAAGTGCGGTGATGGCGGTTTCAAAGGATTTCGTACAGAACCTAGGTGAGCACATTCCTCTGAACTGGGCAGAGAGCGACTGAAGTGCATATCACATGCGCTCTGGGATTGAGCGTATATGCAAATAGCTTTCGCTAACTGGTTGCTTGAGCGGGCTCAGATGAGAAGGTGTGCAGAATATCGTGCGCCTGGAGCAGAATACTAAAGAAAAAGCACAACTTTCATGCATCTTTGAGTGATCGCCTTTGGCCGGTTCAAGCCAATGGTAACAGGGGGCGACCGGCCAAAAGCGGGCTTTCAGAAAATGATTTCGTTCCCTTTTTCGCTAGACAATCTCCAGTCTCTCGAAGCTAATGTGGGTAACCGGAATTGCCTCAGAACTAATTTTCTAAACTTTCCTCAACGTATTTGCGCAGGTACAATTCAGGGCTGCGGGATATATACCTTCCCAACGCTATCAAATAAAAGAAAACTTCCAGCCTTAATTAATGCGCCATTAATGTTTACAGCCTCCGTAACTCTAAATTTCACGATAGCCATATCTTTAATGTAGAGCGTTGGGTTATAGCCGAGATCCTGCCCATTGAGAGTGAGCCTGCCTTTAATCTGCCAAGACTCAGCATAAGACTCATCCGCACCAAATTGCGTTGTTAAAAGTGAGTTGGCGGGTGCAATAACTACCTCCACTTTGCTTGGCCGGCCAAAGCTATCAAGTGCTACAGGCAATGTCGCAACGATCTTTGGAATACCATTATTTCCACCCTGCACCCTGTAGACTCCAGCTACTTTGTCAAAGTAAACCGTGACAGCACCGGCTACAGTAAAGTCAAGAATCCTGTACGGCTCTCCTGTAGAAAAAAAGCTGATAGTACTACCATCCTCAGAAAAGCTCGCTACCAAGTCTCTAGGCAGGATCAGATTCTTGTCGCCTGGTGCTGCACCTGACAAAACCTCTCCTGCTGAAACTTTTCCTGAAACGAAAAAGGATATATCTGTATCAGCCTTGAATGGAATACCGCCGATCATAACCTGTGTTTTGATCCTACCACTCCAAACTTTTCCGTCCCCAAAAAGCTTTATCAACGACGCAGCCTTGTATGTAACGCCATCAATTGCAGTGTCGCTTTTCAAATAACCAGATTTAAGCTTCCCACCATAATATATTGATACTTCTTTCGTGGCGTCAATTAGTATGCCGTTGTATTCTGCATCAGCAGTTATTTTTACCCCGTCAACGGAGGTCTGAGTTGGGACATCTTCCGCTTGAATTGTTGCCGAAAAAAAAGCCGCCACAAACAATGCAGTCATGATCATAAAATTTTTATTCACTGAGCACTTCCTTATTTAAAATTAATTTTCTTATGCGTGCGCCATTAGAAGCTGTATATGACCATGCTATTCTGTATGGTTTCCATGTCCGCACTACACCAGCCTAGAATAGTAGAGTATCAAAAATTAGGCGGATTATTTTTCAAACTCTCAAGGCTCATGTCTGGGCTAAAGACGTTAGGCAACCTGGCTGGGGTCGTGAACAATTGCCCCGCGTCCATAAAAAAGCACATGCTGATTAAATTCACGCTGAATGCTCTCCTTGATCTGACCGGCTCTTACATCCACTCGATAGTCGATAATCTGTAGCCTATCGGGGACAGACCAGGATATTGATGACGTTGAGAGTCCGTAAGGGGTCGGTTGCAGCCCTTCGAGACAGGCTGAAATCGGCCATAAGCGGACATTGACCTGGGAGCTGTAACCTGCCAGAAGGGATATACCGTACTGATGCGATTCGCCCTGACGAGGAGTGAAGAGAAGCAAAGATCACCAGCTAAAAAAATTGATATCTGCTTCGATACACTCCTATCAATGAGCCGCTGCTACCGGTAAGGTCGCGATCATATGCTTGATTGTAAGGTTGCCGAGTTTCGATCCCAACGCTGAAAAGTTATCCTGATTGTCCCTAAGATGCATTGCGTCGTTGTATATAACCGCCAACAGGAAGTATATCTCCGGAATTGCTACGCCTTTAGACTGGACGAACTCCAGCTTAGCAACGGTTTTATGAGTTAATAAAAATTCCTCTCGGAACTCTGGATCAATTAGTTCGTAGCCAAGCGCTTCAACTCGTCGGCGTACCGCGCTGCAAACCGCAAGAGGATCGAAATTCTTACCTTGGATATACCGCTCTAATTGCAATCCGCAGTGATTAGCAAATTGTGATGATTTGGAAAGTGCGTCAGGCAAGCCAAGAACCTTGAACTCATTAGACAGGTCCATATCTTCGTGATGAAAGTGAAGAAAAAACTTAGCCACTGGATCCTCAATGGATTTATCACCTCTTTTTATTATTAATCTTTCGACACCTCTGTCTAGCACTGCGCTTTTATTTAAATAACAAACCTTCTGGTCGCTGAAGGTAAAGTTCCTGAAAAAGCCAGGATTCAAATGAGTCATAATCAACGGAAATATCTGACGACCTTCCGATTTCATTTCGGCGATCATTTGTGTCAGATAGTACTGACAGGCAACGAGGTTCGCGTCATCCAGATAATCGAATATTTCGTCTATAACAATTATGCATTTATTTTTTTTAAGTCTAAGCTTGGCTTTCTTCAATTGAGCAACAAAGCAAATAATGTCGCGCTCGCCGTTAGAAATTTGATTTGCTTTTGGGAACGTTACTACCAGGCCCTCTTTGGTTTCCTTAGGCGCGATGCTTTGCCACGTACCTTTCAGAGAACTGAAGGTTTGAGTGTAGGCGTCTTTTTCGATTAAATAATTGGAACGTTCAGCCGCTTTTCTAAAGGCTGACTTATCTTTGGCATGAATATCGGCAATTTGTAGAGCAGCAAGTACATTTTCAATTTCGGTTGGATAAATCACACCCGACGCCTTCAAAGCTTCTACAATGCTGCATACGTAATCAACAGATTCGACAGCTACAAAGTCTTCGGGGGCTGTATTGGCAATAATATTTGTAGAACTACCGATAGCAGCATTTAACTTATCCTTCACTGACTTTATTGCCTTGGAGGTCCCAACCTGGCCTTGTTTTGAAAAGTCGACCTGATTCCAAATCCTGGTCATCAGACGGTTGTCTGTCAGAAGATAAGATATGTTTGGAAGTATCTTTCCATTGGTACCAAAATCCCTCTTGGCAGCGGCGTAAGAATATGCAAATTTGGCTGCAGCCGGAATGTTTTTAATGAGTACTACGGGATGAACTTCGATAGCAGATGTAACAATCATATTGCCACTAATTTTTAGCTTTTTTGCTTTTGACACAAGCTGGCTATTAATTACGTGAACACCGAACACTTCGTCCAATTCATTTTTCTTGTCGTCCGCTTCCTTTTCAAGGATGGTGCCATCCTGCATTGTGTAGCTTATCTTTAACGTTGGCTTAAGGGTTTCGTCACCTTTATGGGCATTATCTTTGTGTAGTTCCATCCGCTTCGAATTCAAAGAGGCAAACGCTGCGGTAATTGAGCTTTTTCCGAAACCGTTTGGAGCAACAATAAGGGTTGGTTTATTTGGAATTAGCAGGACGTCAAAAACGGTGTTTTCAATGCCTTTAACGTTGGTTATTGCGATTCGGTCCATTCGCTTGATCATATAAAAACCAATCCTTTTCATCGATGAAAGCATCCAAGCCACACCCCCTAATAAGATTTTCCTAGGGCGGTCGAACGCAGAATACACAGGCAAGCTGTAAAGCCGCTCTAAATTTGATTGCTCCAATCTACGCTTTTTTATTGGAAAAGCGACCTGGGTCAAAAGTATCCGCGACGTTGGAATCTCGTGACGATGTGGGTGGAGCTTGGGGAACCGGTTGACTGGGGTAAAATCCTGAAGGCCTTGCAGGCAAAGGACTGACAGAAAGGCAAATCGTGGCACCGATCATCGCTAGCTTTTGTCTAGGTGAATGCATCATTCAGGTGAACGTCGGCTTCCAGCCAGAGCAGCAGGTCGACCCAAGGATCGCCTCGGGCCAAGACTAGCCATTCGATGTATTTATGATAGCTGGGCAATTCAAGAGCAAACAGGTAGAACTAGACTCTTACAAAATCCGTTGGGGATGAACATGTCTAACAGAAAGAAACGGAGGCGAGCAACACCTAAGTTGCCAAGGGATGATTACGTCTACGGATCAACTGCTGATGTGGTCTCGACACTCACATTCACCGTTAATTCAGTTACCGGTGCAGCTTCGATTGCAGGGGTCGATCCCAGCACCATCACTAGGAGGCTCACCCATAAGCGAGCAGGCAAGGACGACAAGGTGATCTATTCCGCCCCCGCTGATGACTTCTCCCTGTCACTAGGCCATTTTGATGAGCTCAAACGGCGATTCGATTATCTTATAGCAGTAGACACGAATACCCGTAAAAAACCGGAAGTGCAGGAGGGTTACGCTGTCAGCGCCTCCTGCATTTATTACATTTCCGAGCCAATTCAGACCGTAACAAGTCAGATTCAGTACCAACATCTAGCTTCATACATAATTCTCGATACCAATATACACGCTAAACACGAGTCTTTAGGCTGGCATCTAGCGATCATTCGCCACGTGGCTCATCCCGTTCTCCGTACTTCGCGTATAGGTATCATCGTGGATAGTGAATTGGGCAAACACCTAGAAATCAATGCACGCAAGATCGCATATTATGCAGGCCATTACCTTCCGGAAAACGTCACTCTTTTATACGCATCTGGCGAAAGAACCGATACGTTTGCAAATGGCATGATCAAACATTGCGATGCGGGCGCTAATGCCATGCTTGACGAAATGGAACGTCGCGGCCTGGATGAATTGGTTCAGAAAGATGCTCCTATTGATGGCACCGCGAAGTGGTTTAGCATTTCTGGAGTACACTCGGTTCCAGGACTGGATTGAATCGCCCCTGATTACTAGGCGAATCCGACTGGCTTCATGGCGTCATAGACAAAAAAGGCGTTTAATAACTAGGGAGTTTGAAGTATGGCCAAGCGGAAAAACACCCAACCGTTACGTTATCGTGAAATCCGTAAGTGCGGCCCGTTCGATATGCCAATAATAAAAGAGGAGTATCCTTTTTTTTCACATCTACTTAAAAGCTCCCTTAGTCAAATTAAACAGCTTCCCGATTTTTCAGAGGACGATAAGATTGCGATAGCTTCGGACTTCGGAGGAGAACATCCGGACGCGTGCTTCACCACCTATTCCTTTCTAATCTTCTCATATAACAAGGCAGAGCCATTTATTCGCCAAGTTAAAAAATTAAGGCGAAAGTATAAAATCCTTGAGCCATATAGTGAATTTAAATTCAAGGACTTGAAGTTCGGCCCAAGAAGTCGGGCGTTGCCAGACTTCCTGTTAGCTATAGATAATTTCATACATGGCGCACTTATTACAATAGCGATTGAGAAAAAAATTGGGACAGTATTCGGCCCATCAAAAAAACTTGTTCACCCCTTCATTGAAGAACATCTCGCGACTTTAGGTATGGGCAATTGGAAAGGAGAGACGGGAGAAAAGGCACTTCGCATATGTCATTCGATAGCTATTTTTATTGCTTTGATGACCCACCAAAACCAACGCTTGCTTTGGTATTGTGATAACGACTCAATTAACGAAGATGGTGCAGAGAGGTCTTTTAAGGATACGCAAAAACTATTTACTACAACCTTGGGAATGTATTGTGAGCACCAATTTAATCTAATTGGTTTTGGGAAGTCATTTGAGGAAAAATCACATTTAGATGATTTTTTAAGCGTAGCAGACTTTGCTGCTGGGGTGACCCAGGATGTTTTAAAGGCGCACCACACTGGCCAAGACAGCATCCTCGGCTTCGAAAGAAAAGAAGCACTAATAAAATGGCTCGCAAAAGAAAGCAACTTTCTTTCTAAAGCCACTATTCAAATTAGCATGTTACCAGACGGGGAAATAGGCAGCGGATTAGTTGACTTTTCTCTAGTGCAATAGATACGTTATCTATTAAATAACTGTTATTTATAGACAGTTGTCTCATTGACTCAGTAGCACTTTGTCGACCGTAAGCGGAAATTTTGCGAATGGCCGATAATGGCCGATAGTTGCCGGTCGCGAGGGCCGTAATCGACCCAAAGCGAATGCCCAGACATTCAAACCAAACGAGTAGATAATCGACTGCTCCTCCAGCCATTTCCAGTGTGTATGAACAACGAGTCTTCCCAGCGCGAATCTACCGGCAGTACAGCATATAACCTTGCGCAGGCCCACGGTGCCCGGCCCCTGTCCGTTGATGGCTACCATCAAACGGTAGAACTGTGCGGTCGCGTCGCCTGCGGCTGGCTGTTCCGCTATAGGATCATTTGCAGCTTGGACATACCAGCGCATGACCAAGAGTCATTCGCTGGCGCTGTAGGTTGCTTGGTTGCTGACGACGGAGAGATACGTGATCTCTCAGGTCCGATGTTCATGGACATGCTTCACATGCTGGCATAGCTCGCGGGACCACTTTTGGCCGGTTAGCGACCCCTCTGTTTAGCCATCCTTGTCCTTCCACACGTGGAGGACATGTCATGAACAACATCGCTACCCGCAGCCGTCAGCCCTGGAACAAAGGGAAATTGGTCGGGCAGAACCCCCCGCTACGACTGAGAGATATCTGGGCCATCCGAGTAAGGTTCCAAATTGCAGAAAAAACTCGGGATCTGGCTCTCTTCAATCTGGCCATCGACAGCAAGCTTCGAGCTTGCGACTTAACCAAGCTCCGCGTGCGCGACGTTGCCCATGGCGAGTACGTATCATCACGAGCCATGGTGATGCAGCAGAAAACGCAGCGGGCAGTGCAGTTCGAGATCACTGAGCAAACACGGTCTGCTCTCACGGTCTGGATACGTCAGGCCCAACTACGCAGCGAGGACTGCCTTTTTCCTAGCCGGCCACGTACCTCAAACCATCTATCCACTCGTCAGTAGGCTCGTATCTTCAAAGGCTGGGTTAAGCCGTTGGCTTTGATCCAGCCATGTATGGCACTCACACAATGAGACGTACCAAGGCATCATCGTCTATCGCAGGACGAAGAACCTGCCGGCGATTCAGTTGCTGCTCGGCCATACGAAGCTGGCGAGCACCATTCGATATCTGGGTATTGAGGTCGATGACGCCCTGAAGATGGCGGAGCAAACTGAGGTTTGACTATGCATAGCGACGGTCGAATTCAGGCCGTCGCTAACCGACCCAAATTGGTCAGCATCATGTTCCAGTATTATTATGCCGATGCCCGGACTGTTCATAGGTAGGCTTATATATGGCCAGAAGCGTTAGGCTTCAAAAGAAACTTCATTCAAAGCATCTCATTGAGATAGCGGGAGAGGTGGTGCTTGATGATTGCCTTGTTGAAAAGCTATGGGCGCTCAACAGAGGTGACAGGTTTGAGTTGAACTCACGCTCCTTCAGTTTTGGACCTGTTCAAAAATACCGCTTGGAATACGTGATAACGAGAGGCCCAGTTCCTGGGCACTGGCTCTACAAAGAATTTGACCCAGAGGAACTGACATTATTTTTTACGGCAAAAGACTTTGTCGGCATTTGCCATGGCTGGACCTTGTTTGACGAGTGACCGCTCAGCATCAGCTTTCTGGGAGGCAGATTCTGGCCGATCTCTGCCGGTTGGAACCTTTGAACTAGGTAGCCAGATTTGAGGTTCGGCGCAGATACCATCTTGAATTACGTAAAACGGGCGCTTTCAGGCGCCCGTCATTCCATCAGCTTTCAACCTGCGCCTGAAGTCGCCTACCAATCACCTCCAGCAAATCACACCCATCGCGTAACGGAATCACCAAAAGCTGTGCAAAGTCCGAAAGCACCACCGTATCGCTGGTTATTTCAGAGCGAAACGCAATGTTCTCCAGTACCTGAGTCACCACACGGATGCGGTAATCAGCTGTGGCGTGTAGTACGTCAAGCGGGGCTTGGGTGTCGATGAGTAGGGAAGCGGGGGTGCAGTCGATGCCGGTGATGGGTGTGTATCTTTGCATGGGATTGCTCCAATTAATTTATAGGGCTGATCCGATACGCAGGTCGCCAAACCTGATCACCATATCCGACGATGGGAATGACTATATATTTCACCAGGTTTGACGGGCAAGACACCTGCTTCCGAGAGCCTTGTAGGAATCGAGACAGTTTTTTGCCAGAGATAACCGGGCAGACAGAGGCGCAGTCAAACCTGATCGACACTGGACAGTTGCCCGGCGGGGATCTACCGTCGCGAGCGGCCTGGAGTCATCGAGCCAGGTGCTTTGATTAATAAAGGAGAGGGGACATGGAGAAATGGACGCTGCACTGGCTGGAGGCCTCGGGGAGTCTTGCCG
Organism: Pseudomonas sp. CFII68; assembly: GCF_000416195.1. Classification (NCBI taxonomy): domain Bacteria; kingdom Pseudomonadati; phylum Pseudomonadota; class Gammaproteobacteria; order Pseudomonadales; family Pseudomonadaceae; genus Pseudomonas; species Pseudomonas sp. CFII68. The sequence continues at coordinate 10,010 of NZ_ATLN01000020.1, read as the reverse complement.
AGTTTCGCCGCGAGCTGGTTGACGAGTTTGAAGCCGCTTACGAGGCTATTGCTCGCCTGATGCCCCCGCCGAGACTCGATGTCCTGATTCAGCGGCTACCGGGCGAAACCATTCCGGAAATGGGCCTGGTAGGACGGGCGTATCGCAGTTCCATGTTTACCATGACCCTTGATCCCGACAATCCGAATTTCTTTTCCAGCCTGCGCACCGGCGCACTGCGTCGGCATGTTGTTCATGAGGTTCACCATTGTCTGCGCATGGGTGGCCCTGGTTATGGTTGGACGTTAGGCGAGGCGTTGGTCAGCGAAGGGCTTGCCGGTCAGTTTGTTCGGCATGTGCTTGGTAGCGATCCGGAGCCTTGGGAGCATGCCATCGCATCTGCCGATCTATTGCGTTCACCGGTTGGACTGCAAATTCTCGAGTCGAGGTATTACGATCACAACGAGTGGTTCTTTGGTTTTGGCGACAAACCCAAATGGCTCGGTTACTCGTTGGGTTATCAAATGGTCGGACGTTGGCTTGCGTCGAGGGGCGAAACTGATATTTCGACCTGGGTCAACGCACCTGCAGCAGACATCATGGCCAATGCGCTGGAGGAAGGTTTGGTATTGGCTGAGTCCTGAACGCTTGCCGCAACTTTTCAATTACCTGGCTGATAGAGGGCCCTTGGATCGCTGGCGGTGTCGGGCTCTCACCGAATTCACGCCAGATGAACAATGTCAGCTCTGCGCCATCGGTCAATGTCTGGGCGTTTTCTTGAGTGCCAAAGGTTTCCAGCAACCTGTACCGCGCATCTTTCCAGAACAGTGCCTCGACCCAGTCGTACACCGGGATGAAATGGAAGTGGATGGGGTAGCGGGGATCGTGGCCGAAGCGGCTGATGTAAAGCCATTTGGGGTTCAGTTGCGTTTCAAGAACCCTCTGGATGTTTGCCATCAGGCTGCCCAGCTCTGCGAGTGCGGGTTCGGGCAGTTGGGCCAGTGAGTGAGCGTGATGCTTGGAACCGAGCATGAGGTAGCCGGGCAGGGCGGATGCCAGGTGGTGGTTGACTAGCCAGTGGGTGGTTTCGTGGAGGATGAAGTGGGGGAGTAATTCCAAAGCGGACTCCTTGTTAATGATTGGAATCTTTGTTTATCAGGATGATTGGGTATTGGGACTGCTTCGCAGTCCAGCGGGGATAAATCCCCTCGCCACAGGGGAGAGTGCTGCAACTAGCCTTCGAACTCCGTTTGCAGCATGGTCAAAAACGCTTCCCTGGCGGGATGTCGGCCGGCGTTTTCATGCCAGTAGAAAAGGTTATCGATGCCCGTCAGCTCGGGAAACTCATACCCTGTCCAACCAGCGCCCTGGCGGTATTGCTCATAGATCCCTCGGGGCACCAGCGAGACGCCGGCACCGGCGCTGACACAGCCAACAATGGCGCCATAACTGGCGATGCTGATGATCGGTTGCACTTGGTCATGACGCAGCAGCCACTGTTCCAGCGCCAAGCGGTACGGACAGCCCGTGGGCCACATGAAGATTGCCTTGCCTTGCAGATCGGCGGCGCTGCGCAGCGGGCCTTGGGACTCGGAGGCGATGAGCACCAGGTCTTCGCGGTACATCACGGCTCGCTTGAGTCCAGGCCGTTCGATGTCCACCGCTACGATCACGCCATCGAGCCGGTGATGCTGGATATCGTCCAGCAACTGCGCCCAGGTGCCGGTGCTCAGCTCCAGCGACACCTGCGGATACTGCGCGTGGTATTTGGCGAGCAACTGAGGCAGGCGCCCGGTGGCGCTGGACTCGATGGCGCCTATGCGCAGTGGGCCGCTTGGTGCGCGGGTGGGGGCGACTGCGCGGCGGGCTTCTTCCGTCAGGCTCAGTATTTTTGTCGCGTACTCCAGAAACACTTCGCCCGCTGGGCTGACCCGCAGCCCGCGACCTTCGCGGAAAAACAGCGGCGTGCCGAGTTCCCGTTCCAGGGATTTGAGGCGCGCGGTGATGTTGGACGGCACACAGTGCAGCACTTCGGCGGCGCGGGCGATGCTACCGGTTTCGCAGACTGTCTTGAGCATGCGCAGTTGGGACAGTTCCATGGCTCACCAAAAGTGAATGGTTGACTGAGTTTAAGTCACTTGTGCTGAGGTGGGGTGGTTTCGATACTTCGAGGCAAATCGGCCAGTGAGCAGGAACTTTAGATGGAAACGCGTTTTGCGCTGGTTGAAGGTTCCTCCGGCAAAACCGGTGTGAAGGTTATCCTGGCGACGCTGTTGGTGATCGTTTGCTGGGCCTATTCGCCGATTGGTATTCGCATTGGCTTGCAGGCTTATGAGCCGGGTCAATTGGCGTTGGTGCGGTTTCTCATCGCCTCGGTGTTCATGGCCATTGTGGCGATGGTGAGGGGTATTTCCTGGCCGCGTCTCAGGGATTTGCCGTTGCTGGTGGTGTTGGGTTTCTTTGCTGTCAGCTTGCACCACATCGCCCTCAATTACGGTCAGCGGGGCGTCAGCGCCGGGGCGGCCAGTGTGCTGGCCCAGTCCACACCGTTGTTCAGCACGCTGCTGGCGCATTTTGTCTTCAAGGACAGGGTCAGTGGTTGGCAGTGGGGTTGTGTGTTGTGCGGCTTGCTTGGCGCAGGCGTGGTGGTCGCGGGGGATCGTGGCTTGGGTGACATGGACGCCCATGGGCTATTGATCCTGTTGGCGGCGCTGTCCTGGAGTTTGTATTTCGCTTTGCAGAAGCGGCATGCCCATCGTTATGACGGTTTGACCCTGGTTTGTTACACCGTTTGGTCGGGCACGATTCTGTTGTTCATTTTTGCGCCGGGGATGTTGAGTGCGGCGCGGCAGGCTTCGGCTTCGGTGAATCTGGCGGTGTTGGTTCTGGGTATTTTTCCCAGCGCGTTGGCGTACCTTGCTTGGGCTTACGTGCTGGCGCACAGCAAGGTGAGCCGCGCTTCCATGGCGCTTTACCTGATACCGCCCACGGCCATGTTGATGGCTTCTTTGGTGCTGGCTGAGCGACCGTCAGCGATGGTTATTGTTGGGGCGGTGATTGTGTTGATGAGCGTGCTGGCGTTGAGGTTTGAGCCGGGGAGCGGGGCAAAAGTCGGTTGATTCTGTTGTGGGTGTCGGCAATCCCACACACGGCTTGCGGGGGCTGTGAACGATCGTTCCTCACGCTCCGCGTGGGAATGTCGCCGGGGACGCTCCGCGTTCCGCTTCTGTAAGGTGACGCAGAGCGTCACGGGATGCATGCCCACGCGGGAGCGTGGGAACGATCGTCCGAACGAGCGGGTGCATTATTTCTTGACCGAGTAATCCTGCCCCCACACCCGTACCGTGCTGACCGCCTCGCTCATGCCTTCAAACACGAACTTCTGGCGCACGGCGGTCTTCGCCGGAATGGTGACTTCATCCGGGTTGTCCAGGCCGGTGAGGCGGTTGGAGTAACCCGCCTGGTCAATGGCCAGCAGCACGCCGGTCTGGCCGAGGTTGACCACGCGCAGTTGGGTGTCGGTGCTGTTCTTGAAGCCGAGGGTGATGCTGACGTTGTCGTCGCCGGGTTCGAGCTTCAGCACTTCAACGGCGATGCGGTCTTTCATTTGCTCGCCGGAGGAGATGATCGCGGCGCCATCGGTGCCTTGGGCCGACTCGCGGCCATCGAGCACGCCTTCGCTGACGCCGCCCAGCAGGTTCTTGCCGGCGGTAATGAAGGTTGAAACGGCTGCTTTGGTCGAGTCCTTGATGAGGCTGCCGTCGGTTGGCTCGCCTTCGGCAAAGCACAGGGAGCTGAGCAGGAGGCTGGAAACGAAGAGGGTGGAGCGTGACGGCAGAAAAGTCATACCTGGATCCTTGAGGGTGGCCTGCGACATCGCCTGTCAAAAGGGCGAGCGGCAATGATAGCCGTGATCATGGGCCGCTAGCGATCTGCTTCCTTGAGTTTTTCCGACATCTTCACCAGCGTTGCCAACGAGTCCGCATTCATCTTGCGCATCAACGACCCGCGGCGCACTTTCACGGTCACTTCGCTCAACCCCAGTTGGCCGGCCACTTGCTTGTTCAGCAGCCCTGACACGACCAGCGCCATCACCTCGCGCTCGCCGTCAGTCAGGGCGTCATGCCGGCGTTTCAACGCGTCCACACTCGCCGCGACCTTGCGCCGTTCCTGGTCGCGGTTCAGGCCCTGGGTGATGGCATCGAGCAGGTCCTGTTCGCGAAATGGCTTGGTCAGGAACTCCAGCGCGCCGGCCTTCATGGCTTTGACAGACATGGGGATGTCGCCATGGGCGGTGATGAACACCACCGGGACCAGGATGTTCAAGCGTGCCATTTCCTGCTGGAAGTCCAGCCCATTCAAGCCCGGCATGCGCACATCCAGAATCAGGCACGCCGGGACGTCCGGCCGCTGGGCGTCGATGAACTCACGGGCCGAGCCGAACGCCATGCTTGCCAGGCCCACGGAGGCCAGCAGGTCTTGCAGTGAGGCACGCACCGAGTGGTCGTCGTCGACGATGTAGATCATCGAATCGGCCCGGTCATGAATGTCAGTTTGGCTCATCGGATTCCCTTGTGACGGCTGGCAGGGTGAAGTGAAACGTCGAGCCCGACGGTGGATTGCTGGCGGCCCAGAGCCGGCCGTCATGGGCCTCTATGATCGAGCGGCTGATGGCCAACCCCATCCCCATGCCGTCCTGCTTGGTGCTGTAGAAGGCGTCGAATACCCTTTCCCGGTCGCTCGCCAACAGACCATTGCCTTGGTCGGACACCGAAAAGAGCAGTTGCTGGGGCGATTCGAGCGTCACCTGAAACTGCAGAATCCGCTGGTCGACGTCAACCTGGCGCATGGCGTCGAGCGCGTTCATCGCCAGGTTCAGGATCACTTGTTGGATTTGCACTTCATCCGCCAGCATCGGCGGCAGCCCTTCCTGGACCTGTACGCGCAAGGTGATGTTCTGCTCGTTCAGCTCTCCGGCCAACAATCGCAGCGCGGTATGGACCGTGTCGGCGACGTTCAGCCACTGCTTCGTCGGCGCTTGATGCCGGGCCATGCCGCGCAACCGGGCAATGATGTCGCTGGCCCGATGGGTGTCGGCGATGATCCGCTCCACCGCCTGCCGGGCCTTGGGCAGGTTGGGCGGCTCGGTGGCCATCCAGCGCAGGCTGGCACTGCCGCTGGCGGCCACGGCGGCCAGCGGTTGGTTGACTTCGTGGGCAATCGAGGCGGCGAGTTCGCCGAGCATGTTGATGCGGGCGATGTGCGCCAGGTGGGCGCGGGTCTGATGCACCGTGCGCACGGCGGCCGAGAGACGCAGCGCCAGGTACGTGGTGCCGGCGATGGCCGCGAGGCTGATCAGCACGTTGATCAGCCCGGCCTCTGTGTCGCCAAAACGCGTGAAGCGATAGCTGAGGATCGTCAGGACCATGCAGATAGCCGCTACCCCCGCGACCGCGCGTGCCGGCAGGATTCTCACCGCGATCAGCACCACTGCGATCTGGAAGACCCCGACCGCGATTTCCAGGTCGGTGATGGTATCGATTGCTGCGATGCCCAGGGCCAATCCCAGCAGAAGCAGTAGACGCAGGGTCAACGCTGTTCTTCTCATTGAATGTCCATCGCGCATTGCTCCAACGACCGATCCACGCAGTTTATACCGCGGCACCTCAGGATGGATTGTCCAGGCTGAACTGATCGGCCACTTCGTCGTAGGCGAACAACTCGGCGTAGCGGCCCCATTGCGTGACACAGTCCAGCGTAATGGCGGCGTCGTGCTCGGACATGAAATCTTCCAGTTGGTCACGGAAACGCCTGGCCGGTGCGGTGCGGGTAGGGCGGTCGTCCAGCACCCGGCGCACATGCCCCACCAACGGCACGTATTTAAGCAGGTGCCGGGCAAACAGTTGCTTGCGCTCATCCACCGCTGAATCGGCGTAGCGCTGCCCGGCCGGCAGGAGGGTGATGTGGCCGTCCTGCAGGTCGGCCAGGCGCAGGAGTTGCAGCACCTCGGCGACCGGCAACAGGTCACTGGCGGTGTAGCGCAATGCACTGGCGAGCTCACGCAAGTCCGCTTGGCCGGCAAACGGCTGGTCCTGCACCGCTTCGATCAGCCCGGCCAGGGCATTGCTGGAAATCGACGGCAGGACCATGCCCACGCCGCTGCCGGCAAAGGTTTCCTGGCGTGCGGAGCCGACATTCGCGCCGCCGGCCATCTGCACGTAGATGTGCTCGACCAGGGCTTGGAATGCCGGGTCGGCGCGATTGCGCGGCTGGCTGAGGTCCACGCTGATCTCGCTCATGACCCGCCCCGGGTTGGAGGAGAAAATCAGTATCCGGTCACACATCAGCACGGCTTCTTCGATGTTATGGGTGACCATCAGGATCGACCGGATCGGCATGCGCCCCTCACGCCACAGCTCCAGCAGGTCGGTGCGCAGCGTTTCGGCGGTCAGCACGTCCAGCGCGGAAAACGGCTCGTCCATCAACAACACATCCGGGTTGACAACCAACGCGCGGGCCAGGCCGACGCGCTGGCGCATGCCGCCTGACAGCTCTTTGGGGAAGGCGCTTTCGAAGCCGTCGAGGCCGATCATGTCGATGGCGGCCAGCGCCCGCCGACGTCGCTCAGGTGCTGCCACGCCGAGGGCCTCGAGGCCGACCTCGACGTTTTGCAGCACCGTCAGCCAGGGGAACAGGGCGAAGCTCTGGAACACCATGCGCACCGAGCTCGCCAGCCCTTGGGCATTGCTTGGAAAATCCACCACGCCGGTGGTGGGCGAAATCAGGCCGGCGATGGAGCGCAGCAAGGTCGATTTGCCGGAGCCTGAACGCCCGAGCAGGCCGACGATTTCGCCCTCGTCCAGGCGCATGCAGACGTTGTCCAGAACCCGGCGTTCGGCGCCGCCAGCCGTGCCGTAGACGTGGCCGACTTGCTGCACATCCACGAGGCAGCGTTTGTCCATTACTTGCATTGGATCACCCCTCAATCAATTCGAAGCCGACGTTCGGCGAAACCGTACAGCGGGCGCCACAGCAACCGGTTGAAGCCCACCACGAAAATCGACATGACCACGATGCCCAGCGCCACCCGATGCAGATCCCCGGCCGTGGTCGCCTGGGCGATGAAGGCGCCCAAGCCGGACGCGTACAAATGGTGGTCGCCCCAAGACACCGCCTCGGCGACGATGCTGGCGTTCCATGAGCCACCCGCTGCCGTGAGGGCGCCGGTGACGTAGTAAGGGAAGACGCCCGGCAGCGCGACTTGGCGCCACCACTGCCAGCCGTGTATGTGGAAGCTGCGCGCCGCCTCGCGCAAATCAGTCGGCAGGGCGCTGGCACCGGCAATCACGTTGAACAGGATGTACCACTGGGTGCCCAGGATCATCAGCGGCGAAAGCCAGACATCGGGGTTGAGTTTCAGGGCGACGATGGCGATCACCGCGAACGGAAACAGCACGTTGGCCGGGAAGGCTGCCAGTAACTGCGCGATGGGTTGCAGGCGCTCGGCCCAGCGCGGGTTCAAGCCGATCCAGACGCCGATGGGCACCCACACCACGCTGGCCAGCACGATGAGCACGCTGACTCGCACCAGGGTGATCAGGCCCAGGCCAAAGGTACTGGCCACGTCCTCCCAACCTAAGGTGCTGCCGATGAACCGCGACACCTGCAGGATGCCGGCGATGCAGGCAGCGGCGACCAGGGCGAGCCAGACCCGGTCGGCTGCGCGGCTGACGCGGGCACTGGTCGTGAAGCGGATGGACGGCAGCCGGGGGAGCTTCTCCAGAAATAACGAGGCCTTGATGCTGCCCAGCGTCAGCAGCACCAAGGGCACCAGGCGCGTCGAGCGCAGCAGGTCGTAGACCCTCGACCGTGGGCGTTTCTGGGAGGCGGTCTGTTCGAAGCGGAATTTGTCCGCCCAGGCGACGATTGGCCGGAAAAACAGCAGGTCATAGGCAATGATCACCGCGACCATGGCCAGCACCGCCCAAGCAATCGCGGCGATGTTTTGCTGCTCGATCGCCAGCGCCAGCCATGAACCGATCCCCGGCAGGCTGACGGTGGTGTCGCCGACGGTGATGGCCTCGGAAGCAACCACGAAAAACCAGCCGCCCGACATCGACATCATCATGTTCCACACCAGGCCCGGCGTGGCGAAGGGCAACTCCAGCCTGATGAAACGTTGCCATGGCGAAAAGGCGAACTGTCGGCTGACCTCGTAAAGATCGTTGGGCACGGTTCTCCGCGATTGATAGAAGCTGAAGGTCATGTTCCAGACTTGACTGGTGAAGATGGCGAAGATGGCCGCGCACTCCACGCCGGTTTCCTTGCCTGGGAACAGTCCCATGAAGAACACAACGGTAAACGTAAGAAAGCCAAGGACTGGCACCGATTGGAGAATATCCAACGCTGGCAGGATAACGATTGCAGCCTTGCGGCTTTTGGCGGCCAACGTGGCGACGACCAAGGAAAATACAAACGAAGCGAACAAGGCGATGAACATGCGCAAAGTCGTGCGCAAGGTATATTCCGGCAGGTGCACAAGCTCAAGGGACAATGGCGAAGCATCAAGCACGCCGAGGGGCTGGTTCATTTGATCCAGGCCATGGACTACAAAGGCAGCCAAGAGTACGAGGAGGCCCAACAACGCGATATCGGCCCGCCAGGAATTGGCAGGAAGTTGCTCCCGGTTTTTGAAGGGCGTCAATACAGGTGCAAGGAAAGAAGGGCGCATGGGTCACCTCTATTACTCTTTGAAAACCAGGGCTGCGACCACACTTGCGATCATTGGATGTCATGAAGTTGAAACGCACTTGAACGGGGGCGTTAAATGCCCAGCAAGATTAAGGGCTGCCTGGGCTGAAGACCACGCTGACTTGGGACATGAAAATATACTTTGGTATATCCGTTTCCCTTCGATGAAAGAACTTCGCCGTATTTGTCGCCTATTGAAAGTTGCGCGACGAGGGCGGGAGGGCGTTCGTCTGATCCGTATTTTCCTGCGTCAGGTGCCTCTGTCATGAACCCAGTCCCCGCCCCAGAATAACCACGCGGTTTGCCTATCGGACGGCCCGTGTACTGCAATTTTTTGGTCCAGGAGTGCTCATGGCGAAGATGGCGATTTTTTTGGGTGGTTTTTTGGCACTGACCCTTTTGATCGGCGTGCTGGCGACGATTTCGCCGGTATAGGCACAAGCTGCTAAAGCCTCTATAGCGACAAGGCCACTGTTGATCGTTCCCACGCTCCGCGTGGGAATGCCTCCACGGACGCTCCGCGTCCGGCTCTTGAAGGGACGCAGAGCATCCCAGGCTGCATTCCCACGCAGAGCGTGGGAACGATCATCAAGGGTTTACCGACCCTTCCCACGTGCTCCGAGCCCTGTTCGTCTATCCCCAAACGCCTCGAAACCGGCAGCATAGTCATTCCCCACTCCGCAAAGGAAGGCATCCCATGGGCCGGAGCCGCTACGTCATCACCGAACCCGAAAAACCCCACTTTCTCACCTGCACATTGATGGAGTGGTTGCCGCTGTTCATACGGCCCTATCTCGTTGATCACCTGCTTGGGTGCTGGCGTTATCAGCAAACCCATCAGAACTTGCAGTTGTTCGGTTATGTCGTTCTGGAAAACCATCTGCATTTCGTTGCCCAAGCGCCGAATCTGAGCAAATGCTTGCGTCAGTTCAAATCCTTTACGGCGCGCCAGATCATCAACGACCTACAGAGCAAGGGTGCTGAGCGGGCATTGCAACGCCTGCGGTTCAGCAAGCGAGCGCATAAGCAGGACCGGGTCTATCAGCTCTGGCAAGAAGGCTCACATGCGGAGCAAATCTATAGCGAAGCGGTCATGCGCCAGAAACTGGATTACATCCATTTCAACCCAGTGAAGCGCGGGTATGTGGAGTTACCGGAGCATTGGCGCTACTCCAGTGCACGCAATTATGCAGGGATGGAAGGGTTGATTGAGATCCAGCGATGGTATTGACCGCGGCGTTCACCGCCCCCGCGACCCGCCAGAAGCGGAACGCGGAGCG
>NZ_ATLN01000019.1:0-57300 GCF_000416195.1 Pseudomonas sp. CFII68 | reverse complement strand
CCCGGCGATCGGCTTCCTGGCCCTGGCACGCAAATACAACGATGCCCTGGCCGCCGGCCAGATCCTGGCCCCGGCCAAGAGCATCGAGCAGATGCAGCACGTGGTGTTCAACGCCTACACCAACGCGACGCTGACGGTGTTGTTCCTGTTCGTGGTCTTCAGCATCCTGTTCTACGCGCTCAAGGTCGGCATCGCCGCCTGGGGCACCAAGGAACGCACGGACAAAGAAGCGCCATTCCAGGCCCTGCCAGACGCTTGATAGAGGATTGCAACGATGTTCAATGACTTGAGTCGCCTGGGTAAATACCTCGGTCAGGCCGCCCGCCTGATGGTCGGCATGCCCGACTACGACAACTACGTCGAGCACATGCAAACCAAGCACCCGGACAAGCCGATGATGGACTACGAGGCGTTCTTTCGTGAACGCCAGGAGGCCCGTTACGGCGGCAAGGGTGGGCCCAAGTGCTGTTGAGTTGAGCTAGCCTCAAACCCCATGTGGGAGCGGGCTTGCTCGCGAAGGCGGAGTGTCAGTTAACGATGATGTCGACTGATCCAACGCCTTCGCGAGCAAGCTCGCTCCCACAGTTGTTTTGGGGTGGTCTCAGGATTTGCATACACCACCGATTCCCTGTGGGAGCGAGCTTGCTCGCGATGGCGGAGTGTCAGTTAATGATAATGTCGACTGATCCACCGCCTTCGCGAGCAAGCCCGCTCCCACAAAACCGCTTCCCTTTCAGGCATCAAGGAGATTCAGTTTGTCCTCTCCCATCCCAGTCACCATCCTCAGCGGCTTCCTCGGCGCCGGCAAGACCACGCTGTTGCGCCATCTGCTCAAGGCCGAGCACGGCCTTAAGATCGCCGTGATCGAGAACGAATTCAGCGATGCCGGCATCGACACCCAACTGCTGGGCGACGAGCCGGTGCAGGTCATGACCCTGGCCAACGGTTGCGTGTGCTGCACCATTCACACCGACCTGACCAAGGCCCTGTACCTGTTGCTTGAGCGGCTGGACAGCGGCGAGATCGCCTTCGACCGCCTGGTGATCGAATGCACCGGCCTGGCCGATCCGGCCCCGGTGGCGCAGACTTTTTTCATCGACGAGGACCTGCGCGAGCGCTATATCCTCGACGGCATTCTTACGCTGGTGGACGCTGCTCATGCCGAGATCCACCTGACCCAGGCCATCGCCCAGGCCCAGGTCGGGTTTGCCGATCGCCTGCTCCTGAGCAAGACCGACCTGGTGGACACGGCCCAGGTCCAGGCCCTTGGTGAGCGCCTGACGCGCATCAACCGACGGGCGCCGATCCGGGTGGTCGAGCACGGCAAGATCGACCTGGCCGAGCTGCTCGATATTCGTGGCTTCAATCTCAATGCGGACTTGGGCGCAGGGTTCAGCCTGCGACCGGTCGGCAAGGCCACACCGGGTGATCGCATCAGCAGTTTGGTTCTGCGTACCGATAAGGCGCTGGATATCGACAAGCTCAGCGAGTTCATGAACCAGTTGCTGGAAGAACACGGCAAACAATTGCTGCGCTACAAGGGTGTGCTGAACATCGCCGGCGAGCCCCGTCGGTTGGTGTTCCAGGGCGTGCTCAAGTTGTACGGTTTCGATTGGGACACCGAATGGGCCCCCGGCGAAGCCCGGGAAAGCGTGATCGTGTTCATCGCCGACGAACTGCCCGAAGAGAAGATCCGCGCCGGCTTCGAAGCCGCGCTACGTTAACAGTGTGGCGAGGGGATTTATCCCCGTTGGGCTGCGCAGCGGCCCCAAACCAGGCAACTCGGTGTGCCAGGAAGATTGAGTTAACTGCTTTAGGGCCGCTGCGCAGCCCAGCGGGGATAAATCCCCTCGCCACAACCGCTATGCGACCAGCAGCTTTTGCTCCAGATGGTCCAGGTGCTCATCCATCAGCCGCACCGCTTCGTTGACGTTGCGGCCTTCCACGGCGTCGACGATTGCCAGGTGTTCCTGCCAGGCGCAGTGCCGGCGGGATTTGATCTCGTGTCGCGCCAGGGCCAGCGAGGTCAACGGCACCAGGCTGCCGAGGAATTGCATCAACGGTGCGTTGCCGGCCATGGCCGCCAGTTGCAGGTGAAACTCGCCGGACAGGCGTATCGCCGGGCCACGCTCACCACGATCCAGGCATTGGCGCTCGCGCTCCACCAGATCGCGCAGCAGTTGCAAGTCCTTGGGCTGCGGCGCCTTGCAGGCCAGGCGCACCAGGGTCTGCTCGGCCAGGCGGCGGGCGTGGAGGATCTGCCGGGTCTGCTCCAGGTCTGGCGCGGCGACTTGTGGCCGGTGGTTGGGCCGCAGGATCACCACTTGCTGATGGGACAGGCGCGCCAGGACGCGGCGAATGACACTGCGGCTGACGCCGAACACATCCCCCAGGCTTTCCTCGGTGAAGCGGCTGGCCGGGGCAATGCGTTGTTCGAGGATGGCGTCGAAGATCCGCGGATAGATATCGTCCACCGACGGTTTGCCGACCCGGCCGGGCAGGGGCAGGGCGGCGAGTACATTGCGGTTATGCTGATGGGGCACGAGATTGTTCATGGCGGTCTCCGCAGGCCCAGGCTCAAGTGCCGAGGTTGTCGTCCGGAATATTCAATTCGATGCCCATGCGCTGGCCTTCCCGGAGAATGTGCCGGCGCATTTCGGCGCTGGCCTGTGCGCTGTTCTTGCCCCGGATGGCACGGACCACGGCTTCGTTCTCTTCCAGGCGTTCGGCCAGGTGCTCGGGGGAGTTGCGCAACACATCGGCGCTCTGCTTGAGAGCGTTACTGGTCTGCTGGACCACGTTCTGGAAGATCGGGTTGGACGTCAGGGCAAACAGTTCTTCATGGAAAGCGATGTAGGCGTTGGCGCAGGCGTCGCTGTCGTTGGCTTCCAGGGCTTCGCGCATGTCCATGAGGGTCAGGCGCAACTGGCCGACGTCCTTGCTGCTGATGGACTGGGCCACCAGGCCGACGATGAACGGTTCCAGGGTGTAGCGCAGCTGCAGCAGGTCTTCCAGGCTCGCGCCGGCCATGGCGCTGCCTTCACCGGCAGCATCGTTGAGATGGGCCTCCAGCACCACGACGCCTTTGCCGGGCATCGAGCGCACCAGGCCCAGGGTCTCCAGCACAATCACCGCTTCACGCAGGCTGGGTCGGCTGATGCCCAGTTGCTCGGCCAGCTCGCGCTGGCCGGGCAGCATGTCACCCGAGCGCCATTGGCCCCGGGCGAGGGCGGCGCGGAGTTTCTCCACCACGGAATTGACGACGGTCGATGAACTGATCACATGTGACTCCTTGAAAATCGATCAGGCGATGCCGGTTCGCGGGCCGGCATCGCCGTCTTTCAGAATTGCTGGTGATGGGCACTGCCCACCGGTTTCCTGGGTTGGAAGGTATAGCCTTGTTGGCCGGACAGCACCTTGCGCGCCCGAGGGACGTCGATGTCTTTTTCCCAGCGGGCAATCGCCACGGTGGCCACGCAGTTGCCAATCAAGTTGGTCAGGGCGCGACCGATGCCCATGAACCAGTCCACGGCCAACACCAGCACCAGGCCGACCACCGGGATCGCCGGGATCGCGGTCAGCGTCGCTGCCAGGATCACCAGCGCCGAGCCGGGAATCCCGTGGGCGCCCTTGGAGGTGATCAGCGAGACCAGCAGGATGGTCAACAGATCGCTCATGGCCAGGGGCGTGCCGGTCGCGTTGGCGATGAAGACAATGGCCAGGGTCAGGTAGATCGAGAAACCATCCAGGTTGAACGAGTAGCCGGTGGGAATGACCAGGCCCACGGTGGAGCTGCCGATTCCCAGGTGTTCGAGCTTGCGCATGATCTGTGGCAGCACGGCGTCGGACGACGCGGTGCCGAGTACGATCAGCAGCTCTTCGCGCAGGTATTTGAGGAATGGCAGCATCGGCAGGCCCGACACGCGCATCACCGCACCCAGGATCACCGCGACAAACGCGATGCAGGTCAGGTAGAACAGGCCGACGAGGCTGCCCAGGTGCTGGAGCGACTCCAGGCCATATTTGCTGGTGGTGAAGGCAATGGCCCCGAAGACGCCGATTGGGGCCAGGCGCACGATCATGCCCATGATGCGGAAGATCACGTGGCTGAGTTCGTTGATCAGGCGCGAAATGCCGGAAGCGGCGTCACCGACGAGATTCAACGCACTGCCGAACAGCACGGCAAACAGCAGCACCTGGAGAATGTTGTTTTCCGCGAATGCTCCGATCACCGACGTCGGGATCAGGTTCATCAGGAATTGGGTGGTGGTGACCATGTGCTGGCCGCGCTGGGCGATATCGTTCACGTCCGCGCTGGAGAGCTGCTCCAGGTGGATGTTCGCGCCGCTGCCAATGCCTGTGCTGAAAGCAAGGACCAGACCGATGACCAGGGCGATGGTGGTGAGTATTTCGAAGTAGATGACCGACTTGAGGCCGATACGCCCGACCTTCTTGAGATCGCCGGCACCGGAGATACCACTGACCACCACGCAGAACACGATCAGGCCGATGAGCATCTTGATCAGCTTGATAAAGCCGTCGCCGAGGGGTTTGAGCTGTGCAGAATATTCGGGAAGGGTAAGCCCGCAGACGATGCCGAGCACCAGTCCGAGGACAACTTGAAGGAAGATCGACCGCGAGCACCATTTGAGCATGGGAGGGATTCCTGGTTCGGTGTCCTTGTTCGCCAGGGAGGGCTGGCGTCGGGACTTCATTATTGTGGTCTTACCGGTTTGTCCAGTGCAGGCGCAGTCTAGGCGCTGTTTTCGCGGGGATGCAAGCTCGATTGTGATGATTTGGCTTGACCGGTCTTACCAGTTGGGGCGCGAGCCTTGTCCTTGAGCCTTTTCTCGGCTTGAAAAAAGTTGCCGCAGATGCCGCTGCGTAGGAGCTGTCGAGTGCAACGAGGCTGCGATCTTGTCCCGGACAATTGAGTCGCGAGCGAAAGATCAAGATCAAAAGATCGCAGCCTTCAGCAGCTCCTACAGGGCAGCCCGGTTCCCTCGCCACAATCTGTGTTGTTAAGTGTAAAAGAGTGCGACGCGTACTTTTCTCATAGGATGCTCAGAATGAACATGGCTTTTGACTGTTCTTCTGTCTCGGCAAGATAAAGATAAGGCGAGCCGCGTACCCTTAGTCCCCCGACATGTTTCTTATTGCCTGTCATGAGCGAGATGGGGACATGGCGGGATGTGATGTGCTTGCGCATGATGATGTTTTGCTGATGATCGAGCAGGCTGAAAAGAGTCGGGTTGCGAGTGTTTGGATCACTTACCCCAAATACTTCGAGCCAGCTTTTACTGATCAGTTTGTTGTAGTGTTCACCGGTGTTTTTCAGGGTCAGGAAGTAGCCACCCGCTGTATACCGGAAATGCAGCCGCAATGGCTCGCTGCGCACGCCCTGGTCATCGGCGTGCATGCCGAGCAGGCTTGAGTGATCCTGGGTTTGGGGTCTACCGGTAAAGAATCCACCGCTGAATGAACTGATGGTCGCCATCGCGGGTTTGCCATGCAGCCTTTCCAGCAGATTTACGCGGGTATTTAACATGCTGAGTGTTGCATTAAAGGATTGTTCACTGTCCATGTGAATAAGCGTCCTGTTTTGAGTGATTAGGTTCAGGGGGCAGGAGGGATCGTATGGGTTTACTAATTGCGTGTGGGGTTTTCTGTATTGCAGAAAATTAAGTGTTGGAGGGTGTTAGTTGTTTCGCCCTGTTTTCCAGGGCAATAAAAAAGGCCCGCATCTTTCGAAGCGGGCCTTATTCAACTGCGCTCTAGCGGGCTAATTAAGCGCCGTAGACCGGCAGCTTCTTGCAGATCGCCTTGACCTTCTCACGCACGGCGTCGATGACCGCTTCGTTGTTCAGGTCCGCCAGGATGTCGCAGATCCAGCCAGCCAGTTCCTTGCACTCGGCTTCCTTGAAACCGCGAGTGGTCACGGCCGGGGTGCCGAAGCGCAGGCCCGAGGTGACGAACGGAGAGCGTGGGTCGTTTGGCACCGAGTTCTTGTTGACGGTGATGAACGCCTTGCCCAGCGCCGCGTCGGCGTCTTTGCCGGAGATCTCTTGCTTGATCAGCGACAACAGGAACAGGTGGTTTTCAGTACCGCCGGACACCACGTCGAAGCCGCGCTCGATGAACACGCCGGCCATGGCCTTGGCATTCTTCACCACTTGTTGCTGGTAAGCCTTGAACTCAGGTTGCAGGGCTTCCTTGAAGCAGATCGCCTTGGCTGCGATCACGTGCTCCAGCGGGCCACCCTGGGCGCCCGGGAAAACAGCGGAGTTCAGCTTCTTCTCGATGTCGGCATTGGCGCGCGCCAGGATCAGGCCGCCACGTGGACCGCGCAGGGTCTTGTGGGTGGTGGTGGTGACCACGTCGGCGAATGGCACCGGGTTCGGGTAGACGCCAGCGGCGACCAGGCCGGCCACGTGGGCCATGTCGACGAACAGGTAGGCACCGACCTTGTCGGCGATCTCGCGAAAGCGCGGGAAGTCGAGGATCTGGGAGTAGGCGGAGAAACCGGCCACGATCATTTTCGGCTTGTGCTCGAGGGCCAGGCGCTCGACTTCGTCGTAGTCGATCAGGCCGTTGCCGTCGATGCCGTACTGGACGGCGTTGTACAGCTTGCCGGAGGAGGAAACGCTGGCGCCGTGGGTCAGGTGACCGCCGTGGGCCAGGCTCATGCCCAGGATGGTGTCACCGGCCGACAGCAGCGCCAGGTACACGGCGGAGTTGGCTTGGGAGCCTGCGTGCGGCTGGACGTTGGCATAGTCGGCACCGAACAGTTGCTTGGCGCGGTCGATGGCCAGTTGCTCGACCACGTCGACGTACTCGCAACCACCGTAGTAACGCTTACCCGGGTAGCCTTCGGCGTACTTGTTGGTCAGTACCGAGCCTTGAGCTTCCATCACCGCGGGGCTGGTGTAGTTTTCCGAAGCGATCAGCTCAATGTGCTCTTCCTGGCGCTGAGCTTCTTGCTCCATGGCGGCAAAGAGATCGGCGTCGTACTTGGCAATAGTCAAATCACGGCTGAACATGGCGGTCCTCAAGGATCGGGGGCAGAAAAGGGGGGCATTCTACCTCAACCGGTTTTGGAAGGCATATGAAAGGGCGTCATGTCGCGGACGAATGGGTTTCACGCAAGAGGGGCGTTGCCTGTACTGGCCTCATCGCGGGCAAGCCTTGCTCCCACAGAAGCCCGCTTTCCCCTGTGGGAGCAAGGTTTTCCACAGAAGCCGGTGTTCCCCTGTGGGAGCAAGGTTCTCCACAGAAGCCGGTGTTCCCCTGTGGGAGCAAGGTTCTCCACAGAAGCCGGTGTTCCCCTGTGGGAGCAAGGTTCTCCACAGAAGCCGGTGTTCCCCTGTGGGAGCAGGGTTTTCCACAGAAGCCGGTGTTCCCCTGTGGGAGCAGGGTTTTCCACAGAAGCCGGTGTTCCCCTGTGGGAGCAGGGTTTTCCACAGAAGCCGGTGTTCCCCTGTGGGAGCAGGGTTTTCCACAGAAGCCGGTGTTCCCCTGTGGGAGCAGGGTTTTCCACAGAAGCCGGTGTTCCCCTGTGGGAGCAGGGTTTTCCACAGAAGCCGGTGTTCCCCTGTGGGAGCAGGGTTTTCCACAGAAGCCGGTGTTCCCCTGTGGGAGCAGGGTTTTCCACAGAAGCCGGTGTTCCCCTGTGGGAGCAAGGCTTGCCCGCGAGAGGCCGGCCCAGATAGTACAAGGCTTCAGTCGAGCATGAACAACGCATCATTGCTGAACTGCGCTTCAAACCGGGTGGCCGGCATCGGGCGGCCGAACAGGTAGCCCTGGACTTCGTCGCAGCCGTGTTCGCGCAAGAAGTCCAGTTGCTCGTGGGTCTCGACACCCTCGGCGATCACCGCCAGGTTGAGGCTGTGGGCCATGGCGATGATCGCCCGGGCGATCTGCGCATCCTGCTCGCCGGACGGCAGGCCGTCGACGAAGGTGCGGTCGATCTTCAGCACATCGATGGGGAATTGCTTGAGGTAGTTGAGCGACGAATAACCAGTGCCGAAGTCATCGACGGCGATGCTCAGGCCCAGGTTCTTCAACCCGGCCAGGATCTGCATTGCCTCGCTGACTTCGCGCATCAGGATACTTTCCGTCAGTTCCAGCTCCAGGCAGGCTGGCGGCAGGCCGGTGCTGCGCAGGATATTGGCGATGCGCGTGCCCAACTGGCCGTCGGAGAACTGCCGGGCCGAAATGTTGACCGAGACCTTCGGCACCCGGACCTTGGCCTGGTGCCACGTCCTGAGCTGCCGACAGGCTTCGGTGATGACCCAGTCGCCCACGTCCACCACCAAACCGAGTTCTTCGAGTACCGGAATGAAGTCCCCCGGCGGCACCAACCCGCGTCGCGGATGGCGCCAGCGCAGCAGGGCTTCGGCGCCAGTCAAACGTTTGCCATCGCCGCTGAACTGCGGCTGGTAATACAGCACGAACTCGTTCTGTTCCAAGGCGTGGCGCAGGTCGCTTTCCAGCTCCAGGCGCTCCAGGGCGCTGGCGTTCATGTCGGCCTGGTAGAACTGGAAGTTGTTCTTGCCACGCTCCTTGGCGTGATACATGGCCGTGTCGGCGTTCTTCATCAATTGGCTCAGTTCGTTGCCGTCCTGGGGGCTCAGGGCGATACCGATACTGGCGGTGACGAAGAACTCCCGGCCTTCGAGCACGAATGGCCGGACCAGGCTGGCGAGGATCTGCTCGGCTACGTTGATTGCCCGGTTCAGCGCCATTTCGCGGCTGGCGCGTGGTTGCAGCAGCAGGGTGAATTCATCGCCACCCATGCGTGCCACGGTGTCGTCGTCGGCGACGCAGCCGAGCAGGCGCGTGGCCATTTCCTTGAGCATCCGGTCGCCGGCGGCATGGCCCAGGGAGTCGTTGATCGGCTTGAAGCGGTCCAGGTCGAGGAACATCAGCACGACCCAGGTCTTCTGCCTATCGGCCGATTGCAGCGCGGTGTGCAGGCGATCCTGGAACAGCGTGCGGTTGGGCAGGTGAGTCAGGGCGTCGTAATAGGCCAGGCGATGAATGCGCTGCTCGCTGGCCTTGCGTTCGCTGATGTCGCTGAAGAAGCACACATAGCTGGCCAGGTCGCCTTCGTCATCCAGCACGGCGGTGATGCCGACCCAGGCCGGGTAGTGCTCGCCATTGCGGCGCTTGAGCCAGACTTCGCCTTCCCAGGTGCTGTGCTGTTGCAACTGCTTGAGCACGTAGCGCAGGTGCGCCTCCTGCTGCTCGTCCACGGTCAGCATGTTGGGCAACTGGTCCAGCACTTGCGACACGGCATAACCGCTGACGCGACTGAAGGCTTCGTTGGCCTGGACAATGTAGCCAGCCGGGTCGGTGATCAGGATCGCCGAGGTCGAGTGCTCGAAGACCGTGGCGGCCATGCGCAGGTCTTTTTCGGCGCGACGCTGCTGGCTGATGTCGCGACCGACGCCGAGCACGCCTTCGAACGCGCCGTGTTCATCCCACACCAGCACCAGCCGCAGCTCGATGGGAATCTTGCGCCCGTCGGCACGCAGGCAGTCGAACAGGAACAACTGGGTCTGCATCTGGTTGCGCAGCTCGGCCAGTTGGTCGGGCTTGTCGAGGGCCTTGCTGACCCGGTCCATCAGGCTGTAGATGCCGGTCAGTTGTTGCGGGTTGGCGATGATCGATTGCCAGCCGCTCTGGAAAATCCAGTCGGCGGTGTAGCCCAGTACCGCTTGCACCGACGGGCTGACATAGTTGAGCGAAAGCTTGCTGTCGGTGGAGAAAATCACGTCGCTGATGCTTTCGGCGAGCATCCGGTAGCGCTGCTCGCTGTCACGCAGCGATTCGCTGGCCTCGATCTGCTCGGTGACGTCCTTGGCCACGCCGATGATTCGTGTCACCTGGTTATGCCGGTCGCGGGCCAGGGCCTGTTCGCGAATGTCGAAGCAGCGCCATTTGCCATTGCGATGGCGAAAGCGCAATTGGCATTGCAACAGTTGCGTGTACCCGCCCCGGCGTTGTTCCTGGCGCAGGTTGTGGTAGTGATCGGCGTCGTCGCTGTGCAACAGGATTTCCCAGAAGTACTCGCCCATCTGGTGCAGTTCGGTGCGGTCGTAGCCCAGGGTCTGGCCCAGGTGATGGTTGCTGAAGATCATCCGCTGGCTGATGACGTCCTGCACATAGAGATGATCCGGCACGGTGCGCACCACGTCGGACCAGAAACCTTCGCGTTCGAGCAGCGAGAGTTCGATCAGCTTGCGGCTGGTGATGTCGCTGATGCTCAGGATGACCGCATTATAGTCATGCTGTTTTTCCGGCAGGCGCAGCACCAGCCACAGGTGCTGGTCGCGGCCATGGGCGTCCTGGAGCTTGATTTCCAGTTCCAGTTGCTTGTGTTGGTCGAGCAACGCTTCGAGCAGCTTCGAGCCAACGGGGTTGTTGTCCTGCGCGCCCTTGCCGACCAGCAGTTGCCAGGCCTGATCGCAAGAGTCGACGTTGAGCAGTTTCAACGCCATCTGGTTGACTTCGGTGACGTGAACTTCCTGACGCAATTGCTCGAGTTGATGAGCGGTTTTCACCCAGGCGCGCAATTGATCGCCGTTGTGCAGGCCGGCCCGCTCAAAAAAGGCCTTGAGCCCCGACAGGTCGAGCACGCACAGGGCCACGCCGGTGCCTTCGAAAATATCCTGGTAGCGCCGTCGTCCTTCATGCAACTGTCGCTGGCGCCGACGCATGTTCAAGAGCGCGATCACTGGCAACAACGAAAACGCCAGGCCCAGCAGGCATTTGCCGATGAACGCCGGCAGCAGTTGCTCGATCACCTGGCGACGGTCGAACAGCCCTCGCAGTTGCCAGTCGCTGCTGCTCAGGGGCACCGTCAGTACGGTGTTTTTCAGGTCATCCGGGGATAGATGGGTAGGGCTGCTCGAGGGCAGGCTTTCGTCGCGGCTGATGATCTGCTGGTTGAGACGGTTTTCCACCAGCCACAATGGGCGCAGCCCCGTATCGGCCTGCTTGGTCAGGGTGGAGAAAAAGCTTGGGGTCAGGCGCAGGGCCCAGTAGCCACGGCTGCTACCGCTGGCCTGGTGCAACAATAGATGCACCACGGAGCCGTCTTCGACATTGCTGAAATAATGCGCCTGGGCCCGACTGCGCCGCACCAGTTCACCCAGGTAATCGGCGTCGTGGCTGCCGGCGTCGCTGTCACTGAGCACTCGACCGGAGGGGCTCAGCAGGGCCAGGCTGCGCAGTTCAGGCAACGACTGCTGGAGTTTGCGAACCAGTGCCTGCTGTTCGTCGGCCGTTTGTGGTTGTTCGACGATCGGTAGCAGGTTGAGGGCGATTTGCGCGTTCAGGGCCATGTTCAGGCTGACCTGTGCGGCAAGATCGGCGGTGTAGTCGATGGTGTATTGGCGCTGTTGCTGTTGGGTTTCGCGCAGTTGATCGAGCAGTTGCCAGAACAGCAAGCCGAGCAACAGCAGCACCAGGGTGGCCAGGCCACCCTTCAATGTCCCGCGCAGGGGCGAGCCGGGCACGACAGCGGGTGCGCGAGGGGACAGGGGCGGAGTGACGTTGGACAAGCTGTAATCCTGCGGTTTGCTGGACTGGCGCGACGTGCACTATAAGCCGGACGCCCGAAGGGCGGCTAGCATGCCTTGAGTTGTGGCAAAGTGCCAGCCCTTGGCGGCTGGACCTTGACCGACGGTTGAGGTAGCTTTGCCGGTCAAACAAGAGCGTTCCAGCTCCAGATTCCCAGGCTCTATCCGCCCGCAGGCATTGATGACCGTCAAGAGCCGGCGCCGCGCATGGCTTGGCTCGTTCTTTTCACCTGTCACTGACGCTAGGTTCACCATGGCTCAATACGTCTTCACCATGCATCGGCTGAGCAAAGTTGTTCCGCCGAAGCGGGAAATCCTGAAAAACATTTCTCTGTCCTTCTTCCCCGGCGCCAAGATCGGCGTACTGGGCCTCAACGGTTCGGGTAAATCCACGCTGCTGAAAATCATGGCCGGCGTCGATAACGAATTCGACGGCGAAGCCCGCCCGATGCCGGACCTGAACATCGGCTACCTGCCCCAGGAACCTCAGCTGGACCCGAGCAAGACCGTCCGTGAAGTGGTCGAGGAAGCGGTTAGCGTGATCAAGGACGCCCAGGCGCGCCTCGACGAGGTCTATGCCGCCTACGCCGACCCGGATGCCGATTTCGACAAGCTGGCCGCCGAACAGGCCAAGCTCGAAGCGATCCTGCAGGCCAGCGACGGCCACAACCTGGACCGCCAGCTGGAAGTCGCCGCCGATGCGCTGCGCCTGCCGGCCTGGGACGCGAAGGTCGAACACCTGTCTGGTGGTGAGAAGCGCCGCGTGGCCCTGTGCCGCCTGCTGCTGTCGGCCCCGGACATGCTGCTGCTCGACGAACCGACCAACCACCTGGACGCCGATTCCGTCGCCTGGCTCGAACATTTCCTGCACGACTTCCCTGGCACCGTGGTTGCGATCACGCACGACCGTTACTTCCTGGACAACGTCGCCGGCTGGATCCTGGAACTCGACCGCGGCGCAGGCATTCCGTACGAGGGCAACTATTCGGGCTGGCTGGAAGCCAAGTCCGATCGTCTGGCCCAGGAATCCAAGCAGCAGTCGGCCCATGAAAAAGCCATGAAGGAAGAACTGGAGTGGGTGCGCAAAGGCGCCAAGGCCCGCCAGTCCAAATCCAAGGCACGTCTGCAACGCTTCGAGGAAATGCAATCCCAGGAATTCCAGAAGCGCAGCGAAACCAACGAGATCTACATCCCGGCCGGTCCGCGCCTGGGTGACAAGGTCATCGAGTTCAAGAACGTCACCAAGGGGTATGGCGACCGCGTGCTGATCGACAACCTGTCGTTCTCCATGCCAAAAGGTGCCATCGTCGGTGTGATCGGCGGTAACGGCGCGGGTAAATCCACGCTGTTCCGCATGCTGATGGGCAAGGAAACGCCGGATTCGGGCAGCATTGAAATCGGTGAGACCGTGCAACTGGCCTGCGTCGACCAGAGCCGCGAAGACCTGGACGGCAGCAAGACCGTGTTCCAGCAGATCTCCGACGGTTCCGACCAGATCCGCATCGGCAACTATGAAATCCCGTCGCGCACTTATGTGGGCCGCTTCAACTTCAAGGGCGGCGACCAGCAGAAGTTCGTCAAGGACTTGTCCGGTGGTGAGCGCGGTCGCTTGCACCTGGCGTTGACCTTGAAGGAGGGTGGCAACGTCCTGCTGCTCGACGAACCGTCCAACGACCTCGACGTCGAAACCCTGCGTTCCCTGGAAGAAGCCTTGCTGGACTTCCCGGGCGCCGCCATTGTGATCTCCCACGATCGGTGGTTCCTCGACCGCGTGGCGACCCACATCCTGGCGTACGAAGACGACTCGCAAGCGGTGTTCTTCGAAGGCAACTACACCGAGTACGAAGCCGATCGCAAGAAACGCCTCGGCGAAGCCGCTGCCCAGCCGCATCGCGTACGGCACAAGAAACTGGCCTGATTCGGTCGGTTGCATAAAAAACGGAGCCTTCGAAGGCTCCGTTTTTTTATGGATGTAAATCCATTGTGGGAGCGAGCTTGCTCGCGATGGCGGTGGCGGTGGGTCAGTCAACATTTCCACTGGCTGTCACACCGCTATCGCGAGCAAGCTCGCTCCCACAGTTTGTAAGGCTTAATTGATGGGGCTACCCGAGCACCGCGAAATCGAGCGAGAGAACATTGGGGATTGTCGGATCGATCTCGTACAGCAAGGCATAGCCCGCCCCCGCGATTCCAGTCAGCAGACTGACGTCGGGCACCCGGTCGCTATCCAGATAAGGCCCTTCGAAAAACTGCTGGGCGACTTCGTCAAGTGCCTCTCTGACTCTGCCCATGCCTTCAGAATTATCGGAATGCCGATACAAGTCATACAGACAGATCAGATTGCCGAAATCACCATGACAAAGGTTGTAGCCTTCGCCAAACCCATGGGCCCAGAGGTTGTTCTCGCATCGTCGTATATCGTCGTGCACTGTCTGCCGGGTCGCTTCGTCCAGGGCGTCTCCCATCGATTCCATGAGCTGTCGCCTGGCGATGAGGATACCTCCATCGCCGTGGCACCACTTGGACGTATGGTCCGCCGGCCCGAGGTTGCGCAGGTCCAGCCAGAAACCATCCCGACTCAAGCGGTTTTCACCCTCCAGCACCTGGATGGCCAAGGGCACCAGAGCCGAATCGCCGGTCACGTCATAGGCTTTGCACAATGCATGGATGACGCCCGAGAGGCCATGGGACAAGCCCGTCAAAATGACGGAGCGATCACTGCGTCGTAGCAGTTGGCCGTCTTCAATCAGGATTTGATCCTTGATGTAGTCGACCATGCGTCGGATGGCCGGCAGCACATCCTTTTGCGCAGACAACGCATGGATATTGGCCAGCAGCGTCACCGTTCCACAACAACCTCCCAGGAAGTCGAACTCATAATTTTCAGGAGGCACTTCAATCAGCTGGGCCAACAGGCCGGCAATTCTTTCATCATGGCTGGCGTCGCCAGTGATCTGGCGACGATTGACGAGCAAATAGATGAAAGCCCCGAGCCCGTGATAGGCGCTGACCGTCAAATCGGTTTTGAAGAAGCCGAAGCGTTGTTCCAGTGAGTACAGGACTTGATCCATGCGCGACAGAAAGACGGGTTGACCACTCACTTTAAACAGGCTCAGGTAAAACAACCCAATCCCGGCGATACCGGAGTAAAGCCCGTGATCCATGGGTGACGGGTATTTTCTGCGTGTCGTGGGATGCGTATGAAAATACAACCAGCTTACGTCCGTTGTTGTTCCCGCTACCGCGAGCTCCTCAAGGCGGGAACTGATGCTCGATATGGCGTCGAGTCGGTCCGCCTGGAGCGTCTTTTTAAGGTCCCCAGGCACCTGCCCGACACGGGGTGGCGGATGTCCAATTGGCTCTGGAAACAAACAGATTTCGAGCAGTGTGCGTTGTAAAGCCCAGTCCCTTCGGGACAGGTTGGCTATCTTTTGAAGACAGCTTTTTATCGGTGGCTCCACGGCTGCCATCTCTATTGTTTCACCCTGTGCGCTCATAAAATGGTTGGCGCTCAGAGGCATGGTGAAACACGGAATGCTGGACCTCTGCAGGTCGGCTATTTCATAGCGAGGAATGCCCATCTTCCGATAGGGTTCTTTCAGGTCTTTCCACAGGGTTGCGAGCAGAAGTTCTCTGTCGAGCATGTTTTGTGTAAAGCGTGGATGACGGATCAGCCCGATAAAATCGGCATAGCGCTGAGAATTTTTGAGCAATACGCGGGTGGTCAGTTCACCGGCGGATTGTTCCAGCATCCGCATGATCTTGTATCGATGAACCATCAATTCCTTATAGGCATATTCAAAGCCTTGGAACAGTTCGGTTTTATAGGCTTCCAGTCCCTTGCGCTCACCCTGCAAAAGCGGCAGGTGTTTTTGTATCAGCTGATGTTCGAATGAGATTTTACGCAAATGATAAAAGCCATCCTCGAAAACCAGCGAATGGCGGGTGGCGATGAATAGCTCTTGCCGACTCAGCCCGCTCTGGTCGTTATTGGGGTGTTGTGAAAAGGGGAGAAAACCGCTGGAGCATACCGACTGCTGGACCGATCTAAAGCTGTTGGACAATGCACAGCCAGCGGGCAGGTCGCTCAGCAGGTCGCTGGTGGAAGCGGTGAATAAACACTCAAGGTCGATCATGACCGGACTGTTGCCGCACGCAATAATATTCTCGTAGTGAAAGTCGATGCCGTTCAGTGCATGAATGACCGCTATCTGCGCGCCCATTTTCTTATAGAACAGTTCAACGTCCGCTGCGTTGTCGCAGGGCTCGTTGTCGATTTTTTCCACCCAGCTACGCCGCTCGCGGCTGAGAATCCTGGGGGCGCGGATGGAAAAACAATCCGCTTTTGTCCATTCATGCAGTTGGTCCAGAAGGCGGTTGAAAAAAAGCGCCTCTCGGCTTGCCCTCGGTTTGTAGACCAATGAAATCGCGCAGATTTTAACCTGACAGACCGTTTTACCACGGCCGTGGGGGTCCCCCAGGCCGAGCTCAATAGCGTCGATTTGTCGAGACGGAACAGAAAATTCAGCTTCCAGCGACTCGATATCGGCAGCGAAGTCGAGAATGACCGCATAAAGATAATCGAGGGTGTCTTCCAGCAGATCAAACAACAACATCGCCAGCACCGGGTAGGCTTCGAAGAACTTCAGCAGCGGCAATGTGCGCAGCTGTTCGTTGAACGTGCTCAAGTCAATGTCATCGCCGTGGGCGATTTTCGTGTTCAAATAATGGACCAGGCTTTGTTCTGACGTGCGACCAACCCGGGCCAGGACATAGGGTTCCAGGCTTGTAAAAAAAGTGGGTTCGTTAATGTATGTTGACGCATGGGAATAGCGCCCATCCGCTTGGAAGATCTCGATGGCATAAAGAAAAAAACGATAACCAAACCAATAAAAATTGTCTTTGTCGCCCGAGCTTGTGTTCGTTTCCATATTAATGCTGTCAAGTCGAGCAAGCTTTTTCTTCAGGGTGTTCAGGACGGTTTCACCGTCGACAGGCAGGGGCTCGTTGTCGATGGGTGAATTGATATGGGAAACCAGTTGTTCCCTGCCCACTCCAAAGTGATCCAGCAAGGCCTGATCATCAGTATGTAGACGGCTCAGGTTGTTTTCAAAAAGGGCGATGCAACCTTCGGAAGAGAATCCGTACTTCCCTCGCTGATCCAACTTTAAAGCATTGACAAGCATGCCGTAGCTCCTGACATGGATAGAGCAGGCGGTGCCTGCTCTATGTTAACGTTTGTTGCAAGTTTCGATGGTCAGTCAGGCGCTATTAACACCCGATTGTCGAACAGCCAATGTTGGTGCAGGTTCCGAAGGTGTTGCATTCCATCGTCGTTGCCAGGATCTCGCCGGTGTTGGCGGGCGCTTGATAGGCGTTGAACTCGAAATCGAAGTCGCCGGACATGTTCAGGATTTTTTCGCTCATAGGTAGTTCCTCATCAGGTTATACAATCTAATACAGTGACCAGCGGTCAATCGGGTGCCGGAAAGCACCCGAGCTGTAGGATGTAATGAAGTTATTTAGGGGGATTAGGAGGTATCAAATACCTGCGCTGCAGGTTATTGCAGGGTTTAACAAGAAATCGCGGTGCACTCTATGGTGCCGCATTTGATAATGGTCAACGCCGCTGATTCGATACCGAGGTTGTTCACCTGTGGGTAGGACTTTAGGTCGCTGTCGAAGTCACCAGGCATTGCCAATATTCGTTCGCTCATTATGTATTTCCCTTTTGTTGTGCACGGGTTGAAGTGCGGGAAAACAGTAGCACGCTGTTGGTTTAACACAAATTTGTCGTTATAACTTTATGTTGCGGTTACATGTTGCTATAGGTGTATAAGTCAGTGTTCTCTAGTTGCAGTTCGACGGAGCTGGTGCGCGTTCTTGTCACCGCACCGACAAAAGTCTGTCGACCAGGATCACTCAAGGTCGATAGCAATGACTTCAATGATGAGATTCCCGGCTGGCCGCTCCCAAGTCACCTCATCCCCTGGCTTGGCCCCCAGCAACGCCCGCCCCAGCGGCGAGCCCCAGTTGATCAGCCCATTGGCCGCATCGGCCTGGTCTTCCCCGACCAATTGCACCCGCTGCTCATGATCATGCTCATCGACAAAGGTCACCCAGTGTCCGATCCGCACTTGATCGGATGAAGTCGGCGCAACGACCTGGGCGCTTTGCAGGCGCTGCTTGAAGTAGCGCAGATCCCGTTCAAGGTCGGCGATCCGCTGCTTGTCGGCCAGTTCCCCTTGGCTCGCCGGCTGGCCGTGCAGCGCCTGCAACTCGGCGACCCGGGCCTGTAGCTGGGCCAGTCCGGTGGGTGTGACGTAGTTGGGTTGCGCGCTGACCTGGCGTTCGACCGGCTGGTCGGCCTGGGCAGCGGCGTTGTCTTCGTTGACGAAGGCGCGACTCATGGCGTTCTCCTCTAGTTGGAGTTTTGGCCATGATCGCAGGCTTTTGGTTTCGACGAATGTCTGTACGCGACTTACGGCGAGCGATAAGCCCGGGCGGCGTCCTGGTCTTTCTGTTGCTGCCAGGCCCGTTCACGTTCGTCCCAATGGCGTTCGCGATAAGCATTACGCTCTTCGCTCTCGCGCATGGCCTGGCACTGGCGGAAACCATCGCTCCAGCCTTCGGCGTAGCGCGGATCCTTGAGGTAACGCGGCACGTCTTTCCTGAATTGGCCGGTGATCACCCCGGCGGCTTGCCGGCCACTGCTGCAACCGTCGTCGTAGCCGTCGGCGAACGCTGGTGGATAACCCCGGGCGATCAGGTCTTCGTGGGTGGTTTCACAGCCACCGAGCAACATCAACACACTCAGGACCACTGCCGCACGCTTCATTTCTGCTTTCCTGCCGAATCCCGCTCATACAAGAAGTCTAGGAGTGGATTCGTCAGTAAGGCGTGAAAGCGCGGTGATTAATCCGTTCGTTGCGCCTGCCTTTGTCAGTAGTGGTACCACTTCACCTCGAGCATCACCTCGTTCTCCGGCGAGGCCAATTGGCTGAATTCTCGCTGGGCACTCAGGCGCAGGCCCAGGTTGCGGGACAATTCCCATTGCTGATTGAGGCTCAGGCTGCGACGCACTTCGCCGTTGACGAAATAATCCCCCTTGGCTTCCAGGCTCAGGTTGCCCAGCGGGTTTTTCCACAACACACCGCTGTTGAAACCGGCAGCCGGGGCGATGAATTGGGCGAAGTCGTTGTTGTGCTCGACCCGCACCGTGCCCAGGGCAAAGCCCAGCACCTCTTCGCCCAGCGCCCAGGTGCCACCCGCGCCGCCGTTGACGTGGCTGACCAGGGTTTCGTCGTCGTGTTTGCCTGGCACCCGCTCCAGGCCGCCGGTGACCTGCCAGGACAGCGGTTGCAGCAGCTCGTTGCGTGGGGTCAGGGAGCGAATGGTCGCCAGGTCCAGTTGTTGCACCTGCCAGTCATTGCCTTCGTACTGGCGCAGTTTCAATTGCAGGATTTCGATCTGTGCGCCCAAGGGGAAGCTCTCGACGTTGTCGTTGAGATCGTGATAGGCCATGCGCAAGCCATACTCACCGAACGCCCGGTCGCCTCGCGTGCCGAGGCCGGCCTGCCAGGTGCGCGATTGGTGACCGTCCTCGGGCAGGCCCGGTTGCGGGATATCGAGTTCCGGCGCGGGGTTCTGATTGATCGCCCGCAACAGTTCGAAACTGCGCTGGGAGCGCTGCGGATCGCGCTCCTGGCCGTTGGCGCGATAGCGCTCCAGGCGATAGGCCGCATCGATGACCAGCGCCTGGCGTTTGCGCGGCAGCGCCTTGAAGCCGGGGGCTTGCAGTTGCTGCTGGTCGGCGCTGACTTTCAGTACCCATTGCTGTTCATCGTCGCTGAGCGGTTCGGCGCGGCTGAGCAGTTCCCGTTCACGGGACGGTCGATACTGGATGCTTTCCACCAGGCCAGCTTCTTTCACTGCCTTGACGGTGTCGGTGGGAATCGCGGTCAGCGGGAACTGTTCAGTCAGGCGCAGGCTAGGGCGAGCCACTTGCAGCAATTCGAGCAGGCGATAGGAGCAGTTTTCGTCGAAGAAAAAATAGTCGAACTGAATCTGCTTGAGTTCCCAGACGTGCTCGACCATGCGCTCGGTTTCCGCCTGGCTCAGGTTCAGGCGATATTCCCACAGGTCGCGGTTCTCCAGGCTACGGTACTCGGAGAGTTTTTCCTGGTACGGCACCAGGGCGAACAGGCCGGGATAGCCGCCCATCAGGCCCTTCCAGGCATAGAGGATGCTGTTGTCCGAGCCTTCGATGTAGGCGCCGAAATTGATCGCATAGCTGAGCAGGGCGGTCTTGTCGCTTTGCACATCGGCCTGGTCGATGCGCAGCAGGGTGTGGCCGAACATCGAGGACGGGCTGTTCAGGTACGCCGCGGGGAAGATCATCACCGCGCTGTGGGGCGAGACGTCCTTGAACCATTGGTTGAAGTCGCTGCAGTCAACGGCCGGCAGATCCGTCAGGTTGAGCTGGGCCTTGAGCCAGCGCGTTCGCGCCGGGTACACGCACTGGGCATGCTGCTGGCCGGCGCTGGCCGGGCCGTACAGGGCTTTTAGCGTGGCGCTCAGTTCACGCTCGGGATGTTCGTTGCCATCGGGCGCGAGGAAGAATTTCTTGTCGCTGATATAGCTGCGCCAACCGCCAAGCTTGGCGGTTTCGTAGTGGCCCAGGGAAATCCAGAAGCGGTCATTGGCCAGTTGCTGCAAACGTTGAGGGTCGACATGAGGCGCGGCGGACAGCGGGGCGCACACACAGAGCGCCAGCCAGGCAAGGCGTTTGAGCATAGTCGGCTACTTGGAAAGGCGAAAAATAAAGACCGAAGGGGCCCCAAAAAGAAAACCCGCTCCCCGAGAGGAGCGAGTGGTGTCGAGCTTAAGCTTGAGTGGCGTACTTGGCCAGGCGAGGATCGCTTTTCAGCACGGCCAGGGTGTTGGTATGCACGTCTTCGGCGGTCACGTCAGCCTTGCTGAAGATCTGCTGGAAGTGCTCGTGGGTGACGGCGGAGAAATGTGCGCGGTCTTCCGGCGCTACGCCCAGTACCACGGCGTAGGTGGTCAGCGCTTCGCCTTGACCCTTGGCCATGTCTTCGGACAGCTCGTTCATCATGCCATTCATGGCCAGCCAGGACTTGCCACCGTAGGTCAGTGCCGCGTTGGTCGAGCAACCGTTGGTGCCGGATGTCATGCCGAAGGTAGCGTTACCGGAAGTGCCGTTGGTGGTGGATGCCAGGAAGTGTGCCGGAGTGCCACGCTGACCTTCGAACAGCATGTTGCCCCAGCCGCAATCCGGGCCGCCCGGCGCCTGAGCCATGGCGTTGATGGATACAGCGGTGAAGAGAGTACCGAGAAGAATCCGTTTCATAGCTATGTTCTCTTTATGTGCATACCGATGGACAGGGTCTGGCACCTTCGTTCCTGTTGAGCTAAGCGCCAGTGGGCCGGTTATTGTTCCAGCCGCGCAGTTTGGAGTTTAGGCACGATCCTGGGGTTCCGTGACATTTTGCAAAAACATTGCTGGGGATCGCCTGTCTGCTGGGCCCCGCCCGAGGTTTTCCCATTGACTATGCTTTGGGCAGAGGCGCTCCTTGCCAGTCAGGTACAGGCAGCGCCAGAATGCCGCTATCTGCCCCGCCTGATGTAAGGAAGCCCGATGCCTGATCCTGTTGCTGCCAGCTTGCGTCTAGCGCCCGAAGCGCTGACCCGTCCGTTTTCCGCTGAACAGTTCAGCTTCTCTACCACCAATGATCTGGAGCCCTTCCGCGGTGTGCTTGGCCAGGAACGTGCGGTCGAAGCCTTGCAGTTCGGCGTGGCCATGCCGCGCCCCGGTTACAACGTATTCGTCATGGGTGAGCCCGGCACTGGCCGGTTTTCGTTCGTCAAACGCTACCTCAAGGCCGAAGGCAAGCGCCTGCAGACCCCGGCGGACTGGGTCTACGTCAACAACTTCGATGAGCCCCGCGAACCCCGTGCCCTGGAACTGCCGTCAGGCACGGCCGGTGCTTTCATCACCGACATCAACGGCCTGATCGACAACCTGCTGGCGACCTTCCCGGCGGTGTTCGAGCACCCGTCCTATCAGCAGAAGAAAAGCGCCATTGACCGCGCCTTCAACCAGCGCTACGACCGCGCCCTGGATGTGATCGAGCGCCTGGCGCTGGAGAAGGATGTCGCGCTGTACCGTGACAGCAGCAACATCGCCTTCACGCCAATGAGCGAAGGCAAGGCCCTGGATGAAGCGGAATTCGCCCAGTTGCCGGAAGCCGAGCGCGAGCGTTTCCATGAGGACATCTCGGGCCTGGAAGAGCGCTTGAACGAAGAACTCGCCAGCCTGCCGCAATGGAAGCGCGAGTCCAGCAACCAGTTGCGCCACCTCAACGAAGAAACCATCACCCTGGCCCTGCAACCGTTGCTGGCACCCTTGTCGGAGAAATACGCAGAGAACGCTGCGGTCTGCGGCTACCTGCAGGCCATGCAGGTCTATCTGCTCAAGACCGTGGTCGAGCAATTGGTGGACGACAGCAAGACCGACGCCATCGCCCGCAAGCTGCTGGAGGAACAGTACGCCCCGAGCCTGGTGGTCGGGCATCCGTTCAGTGGCGGCGCGCCAGTGGTGTTCGAGCCGCACCCGACTTACGACAACCTGTTTGGTCGCATCGAATACAGCACCGACCAGGGTGCGCTCTACACCACCTACCGGCAGTTGCGTCCGGGCGCCTTGCACCGGGCCAACGGCGGTTTCCTGATTCTGGAAGCGGAAAAAATGCTCGGTGAGCCGTTTGTGTGGGATGCGCTCAAGCGTGCCCTGCAATCGCGCAAGCTGAAAATGGAATCGCCGTTGGGTGAGCTGGGTCGGCTGGCCACGGTGACCCTGACGCCGCAGCACATCCCGTTGCAGGTCAAGGTCGTGATCATTGGCGCCCGCCAGCTCTACTACGCCTTGCAGGACCTGGATCCGGACTTCCAGGAAATGTTTCGCGTGCTGGTGGATTTCGACGAAGACATCCCAATGGGCGACGAGAGCCTGGAGCAGTTCGCCCAGTTGCTCAAGACCCGCACTTCGGAAGAGGGCATGGCGCCGCTGACCGCCGACGCGGTGGCGCGCCTGGCGACCTACAGTGCGCGTCTGGCCGAACACCAGGGGCGCTTGTCGGCGCGCATCGGTGACCTGTTCCAACTGGTCAGCGAGGCGGATTTCATTCGCCAACTGGCCGGTGACGAGATGACCGACGCCGGCCACATCGAACGCGCCCTCAAGGCCAAGGCCACCCGTACCGGGCGTGTCTCGGCGCGAATCCTCGACGACATGCTCGCCGGGATCATCCTGATCGACACCGCGGGTGCGGCCGTGGGCAAATGCAACGGGCTGACGGTACTCGAGGTCGGCGACTCTGCGTTTGGTGTACCCGCGCGGATTTCCGCCACGGTGTACCCGGGCGGCAGCGGCATCGTCGACATCGAGCGGGAGGTCAACCTCGGCCAGCCGATCCACTCCAAGGGCGTGATGATTCTGACCGGTTACCTGGGTAGCCGTTATGCCCAGGAGTTCCCGCTGGCGATCTCGGCCAGTATCGCGCTGGAGCAGTCCTACGGTTACGTGGACGGCGACAGCGCGTCCCTGGGCGAGGCGTGCACGCTGATCTCGGCCCTGTCGAAGACGCCGTTGAAGCAGTGCTTCGCCATCACCGGTTCGATCAACCAGTTCGGTGAAGTGCAAGCGGTGGGCGGGGTCAACGAGAAGATCGAAGGCTTCTTCCGCCTCTGCGAAGCCCGTGGGTTGACCGGTGAGCAGGGGGCGATCATTCCCCAGGCCAACGTCGCGACCCTGATGCTCGACGAGAAAGTGCTGGCCGCCGTGCGCGCCGGGCAGTTCCACGTCTATGCCGTGCGCCAGGCCGACGAAGCCCTGAGCCTGCTGGTGGGCGAGCCTGCCGGCGAGCCGGACGAAAACGGCGAGTTCCCCGAGGGCAGCGTCAACGCCCGCGTGGTGGAGCGGCTGCGGGTGATCGCGGAGATGATCAGCGAAGACGACATCAAGGAAGCGGAAAAGGAACTGGCGCAGCAGGCTCTGGCGGAGGCCAAGCCGGCTTGATGTTTTCCTGACCGCCGCAAGACCTCCTGTGGGAGCTAGCTTGTGGGAGAACAGCCGTGGGAGCAAAGCCTGTGGGAGCAAAGCTTGCTCGCGATAGCGTTTGTCCAGTCAACAGAAATGTTGCATGTGACAACCCCATCGCGAGCAAGCCTTGCTCCCACAGGCTTGCTCTCACAATCAATGTTTTGTGGATTATCACTAAAAAACGCCACCACTTTGGCGTCAATATTCACACTGTGACCGCTCGGCGTATTCTGGTCTCGAAAGTCCTTGCGACCGGAACTTTTCTTCTATCCTCAGCTCAAGGATAACGAGAGCCATCATCGGATCGAAACAGCCTCTTCCCGAGACTGAAATACCGGATCTACCGAGGGGCGCCGCCATGTCGCGCAACCTTTGCCTCACTCGTCAATGCCTGGGCCTTGTCACCCGTATCGAATGCGCCATCCGCCCCCTGGCGGGAGATACCGGTATGTGGACCTTGCTCTTCGCCGCCGGAATGGCTGGCGAACAACCCTCCGCCATCAAGGCCCAGGGGCCATTTCCCGGCCCGACTGCCGCCGAATCCATCCTCGATACCATTGTGCAAAGCCTGACCTTGCACGGCTATGAGCTGGCCGACGACCCGCAGATCTGGTCCCTGCACATGCAAGCCCAACTGCGTGAAATCAATGGCGGCCGTTGTCGCAATGTCGGCGGTTTCGAATTTCGTCCGCTGCATTGAAGTCCATCACCGCACGGGCACCGGCAGTAAAGTTTTGACACAAGGGCAGGGACCAGGGAGGGCCCCGGCATTTGTGGGGCTGGTCATGGCTGATATACTCGCCGCGATTTTTCAGCCCAGGTGTGAGATTCAATGGAACGCTTTATCGAAAACGCAATGTACGCCTCCCGTTGGCTGCTGGCGCCGATCTACTTCGGTCTGTCCCTGGGCCTGCTGGCCTTGGCGCTGAAATTCTTCCAGGAAGTCTTTCACATCATCCCCAATGTGTTTGCCATGGCCGAGTCCGAGCTGATCCTGGTGCTGCTGTCGTTGATCGACATGGCGCTGGTGGGTGGCCTGCTGGTGATGGTGATGATTTCCGGCTACGAGAACTTCGTTTCGCAGCTGGATATCGCCGACGACAAGGAAAAGCTCAACTGGCTGGGCACCATGGACTCTTCGTCGCTGAAGATGAAAGTCGCTGCCTCGATCGTGGCCATTTCCTCCATCCACCTGCTGCGCATTTTCATGGACGCCAAGAACGTCGATCCCGAGCACCTGATGTGGTACGTGATCATCCACATGACTTTCGTGGTCTCGGCATTTGCCATGGGCTACCTGGACAAACTGACCAAACACTAAGGTCCGTTCACCGCGCTGGCGCAACGCCCGCCTGTAGAATTGCAGGCGGGCGTTGTCGTTTCTGGCGGCTTGCTTTGACGCAGGGTGCTCGTCACCCGTGGTGGCATCTGTGCTAGTCTGCTCGCCCTTTTGGTTCCGGGCGCTCCGGGAGGCGCTGTGTCACGCACGGCAACTCTCGAGCCGTCCGCACAGCGGAGCAGCATCATGTCCGAAGTTAACCTGTCCACCGATGAAACCCGCGTCAGCTACGGCATTGGCCGTCAGTTGGGCGACCAACTGCGCGACAACCCGCCACCGGGCGTGAGCCTGGACGCCATCCTGGTCGGCCTGACCGACGCGTTCGCCGGCAAGCCAAGCCGCGTGGGCCAGGACGAGATGTCCGCCAGCTTCAAGGTCATTCGCGAAATCATGCAAGCCGAAGCCGCTGCCAAAGCTGAAGCCGCTGCTGGCGAAGGCCGTGCGTTCCTGGCCGAAAACGCCAAGCGTGAAGGCATCACCACCCTGGCGTCCGGCCTGCAATTCGAAGTGCTGACCCAAGGTGAAGGCGCCCAGCCGACCCGTGAAGACCAGGTGCGTACCCATTACCACGGCACCCTGATCGACGGCACCGTGTTCGACAGCTCCTACGATCGTGGTCAGCCAGCCGAATTCCCGGTAGGCGGCGTGATCCCAGGCTGGACCGAAGCCCTGCAACTGATGAACGCCGGCAGCAAATGGCGCCTGTACGTGCCGAGCGAACTGGCTTACGGTGCTCAAGGCGTTGGCAGCATTCCACCGCACAGCGTGCTGGTGTTTGACGTCGAGTTGTTGGACGTACTGTAAGACATCAACGCTTAAACAGACTTTTGTGGGAGCGAGCCTGCTCGCGATGGCGGTCAGTCAGTCGATATCGATGTTGAATGACACACCGCTTCGCGAGCAGGCTCGCTCCCACAGGGTTTGATGCTTCATCCGTGGAACCTGCCGCTGAAATCACCCGTCGGGCGCAACGCCCGGGCGTAGCAGAACAGGAACAGATTGCGCACCAGCTCCTTGAGCACCAACGGTTCGCTGGAATTGAGGCTGTTGAGGTCCAGATCCCCCTGGTCCTGCAGTTCGCTCAAGGCTTCTTCTTCAAGCACCGCACAGACTTCCCCGGTTTCCCGATGCAGGATCCTGAGGTAGGGATGTGGGCGGTCCAGCCAGGCATCGATCAAATAAGTCATGGTTCTCATCTCCTTGATGGGGTTCGATGAGAATAATTCTTATTCGCTAAATAGCAAGTCTCTATTGGCGTTGCGATTGTTTTTCTGACGATGGGTTATGGCAGCTCAGGACGGCTGGCACTTGGCTAATGTCCGGGAAATGGGGGCGAAGCGCAGAGGACGAAGCTCCATCCCACACGCGGGGCGTGGGATGGGATACAGCAGAATCAGACTTTTCTGACGAACTCGGATTTGAGTTTCATCGGGCCGATGCCGTCGATCTTGCAGTCGATGTCGTGGTCGCCATCGCACAGGCGGATGTTCTTGACCTTGGTGCCGACCTTGACCACCAGCGACGTGCCCTTGACCTTGAGGTCCTTGATCACGGTGATGGTGTCGCCGTCCTGCAGGACGTTGCCGACCGAATCTTTCTTCACGGTATCGTCGGGCGCCGCTTCAGCTTCGCCGCTGGCGGACCATTCGTGGGCACACTCCGGGCAGACCAGTTGGGTACCGTCTTCGTAGGTGTATTCGGAATTGCATTTCGGGCAGGGAGGCAACGTGCTCACTAAGGTTCCTTGGGTATCAGGAGGGCAAAAGGGCGCACATTATATAGGGTTTTGTTGCGAAAGAGGGCGGTGCTGCGTTTGGAGATCTTACGGCGAGGGATTTGTGGGAGCAAAGCGTGCTCGCGATGGCGGCGATGCGATCCTTCAGAGACCGAGTCGCCGGTATCGCGGGCAAGCCTTGCTCCCACAAAAAGCCCCTTGTGGATCAGTGCGTACGCGCCACTGCAAACTCGCTCAGCTCCACCAGCGCATCGCGGTATTCGCTGGGCGGCAGGGCGTCGAGGCATTTGATCGCGCGGGCAACGTAGTCCCGGGCCAGGTTCGCGGTGTAGTCCAGCGAGCCGGAGGCTTCGACCGCGACACGGATGCTTTCCAGGTCTTCGATCCCGCCTTTCTGGATCGCCTGGCGTACCAGTGCTGCCTGTTCAGGCGTGCCCTCACGCATGGTGTAGATCAGCGGCAGGGTCGGCTTGCCTTCGGCCAGGTCGTCACCGACGTTCTTGCCCAGGGTCTCGGCGTCGCCCTTGTAGTCGAGCAGGTCGTCCACCAACTGGAAAGCCACGCCCAGGTGGTCGCCGAAGGTGCGCAGGGCTTCGCTCTGCTCGGCGCTGGCACCGGCCAGGGCCGCGGCGCTGTGGGTCGAGGCTTCGAAGAGCATCGCGGTCTTGCCGCGGATGACTTCCATGTAGGTTTCTTCGGTGGTGCTGGCATCGCGCACCTTGGACAACTGCAGCACTTCGCCTTCGGCGATGATACGCGTGGCCTGGGACAGGATTTTCATCACCGGCATCGAGCCCAGCTCGACCATCATTTCGAACGAGCGCGAATACAGGAAGTCGCCTACCAGCACGCTGGGAGCATTGCCCCACATGGCGTTGGCGGTCGAACGGCCACGCCGCATGCCGGACATGTCGACCACGTCGTCGTGCAGCAGGGTCGCGGTGTGCAGGAACTCGATGGTGGCGGCCAGCAGGCGCATGTCGTCGCCTTCGCGACCCAGGGCCTTGCCGCACAACAGCACCAATAAAGGACGCAGGCGTTTACCGCCGGCCGATGTGATGTAGTCGCCGATTTTCGATACCAGCGGCACTCGGGAAGTCAGCTGCTTCTTGATGATGCCGTCGACGGCGCTAAAATCGTCCGCCACCGCGCGGTAGAAAGCTTGGGGTTGCATCAGCGACAGGTGCTCCAGAAGGGTTGCGCGGCATGCTAGGACCCCCACCCAGGCCTGTCAAGGCGCGATGGACGGCTACTTGCAAGGCTGTTGCGCCTTGCGTACAATCGCGCACCCTGAACTTCCTGGGCAGCACCTGCCTTACGCAATTGCACCAGGGCCTTCCAGCCCATGCAGCCATGCCAGCCAATACCTCTTCTTATAAAGCGCTGGGTGAGCAGGATTATCGGAGAAATACCATGTCGTACGCAGTAATTGTTACTGGTGGCAAGCAATACAAGGTCGCCCCAGGTGAATACCTGAAGATCGAAAAACTGGAAATCGCTACCGGCGAATCCGTGACTTTTGATCGCGTTCTGTTGGTCGCCAATGGCGACGACGTGAATATCGGCGCTCCAGTCGTTGCTGGCGCTACCGTTGTGGCTGAAGTGATCTCCCAAGGTCGTCACGATAAAGTCCGCATCATCAAGTTCCGTCGCCGTAAGCACCACATGAAGCGTATGGGCCACCGCCAGTGGTACACCGAGATCAAAATCACCGGTATTCAGGCTTAATTTCAGCCTAATTCCTCACTAGGAGAATTGAACTCATGGCACACAAAAAAGCTGGTGGTAGTACCCGTAACGGTCGCGACTCAGAAGCCAAACGCCTTGGCGTGAAGATGTATGGCGGCCAGAAAATCATTCCGGGCAACATCATCGTGCGTCAGCGCGGCACCCAATTCCACGCCGGTTACGGTGTTGGCATGGGTAAAGATCACACCCTCTTCGCGAAAATCGAAGGCGTGATCAAGTTTGAAGTAAAGGGCGCGTTCAACCGCCGTTACGTGAGCGTTGTCGCAGCTTAATTGCGAGATCGCTGGAAAAGCCCTGTCTTGCGACGGGGCTTTTTCGTTTGTGGGGTGAGTCTCTTGCAAAACTGTTTGTATGGGCTGTCGGCGCTGCGGTTGGGGCGTGTCATCAGGTCGCTGCGCTCATTTTTGCAAGAGTCTTATGTCTTGTTTTTTTGGCTCGTCCGTATGGCGAGAGGCGTGTGTCATGAAGTTTGTTGATGAAGTATCGATTCGAGTAAAGGCCGGCGACGGCGGCAATGGTTGCATGAGTTTCCGTCGGGAAAAGTTCATTGAAAACGGTGGCCCGAACGGCGGTGACGGGGGCGACGGCGGCTCGATCTACATGCTCGCCGACGAAAACCTCAACACCCTGGTGGACTACCGTTACACCCGGCACTTCGATGCCGAGCGTGGCTCCAACGGCGGCAGCACCGACTGCACCGGCAAGAAGGGCGAAGACCTGATCCTGCGCGTGCCAGTCGGCACCACGGTGATCGATTCGGCCACCCAGGAAGTGATTGGCGACCTGACCAAGGCTGGTCAGCGTCTGCTGGTCGTCCATGGCGGCTGGCACGGCCTGGGCAACACCCGCTTCAAATCCAGTACCAACCGTGCGCCGCGCCAGACCACGCCAGGCAAGCCAGGCGAGCAGCGTGACCTGAAGCTGGAAATGAAGGTGCTGGCCGACGTGGGCCTGCTGGGTCTGCCGAACGCCGGTAAAAGTACCTTCATTCGCTCGGTGTCGGCGGCCAAGCCGAAAGTGGCCGATTACCCGTTTACCACCCTGGTGCCGAACCTGGGCGTGGTCAGCGTCGACCGCTGGAAGAGTTTCGTAATCGCCGACATTCCAGGGTTGATCGAGGGGGCTTCCGAGGGCGCAGGCCTGGGGATTCGTTTCCTCAAGCACTTGTCCCGTACCCGTCTGTTGCTGCACCTCGTGGACATGGCGCCGCTGGATGAAACCAGTGCCGCCGATGCCGCCGAAGTCATCGTCAACGAACTGACCAAGTTCAGCCCGGCCCTGGCCGAGCGCGATCGTTGGCTGGTGCTGAACAAGTGCGACCAGATCCTTGAAGAAGAGCATGAGGAGCGGGTCAAGGAAATCGTCGATCGCCTGGAGTGGGAAGGTCCGGTCTACGTGATCTCGGCCATCGCCAAAGACGGTACCGAGCGCCTGTGCCACGACATCATGCGTTACCTGGAAGATCGCGCCGACCGCCTGGCCAACGATCCGGCCTACAAGGAAGAGCTGGCCGAGCTCGACCAGCGAATCGAAGATGAGGCCCGTGCCCAGTTGCAGGCGCTGGACGATCAGCGTGCCCTGCGTCGCAGTGGCGTCAAGTCGGTCCATGACATCGGTGACGACGATTGGGACGAAGAAGATGTGGATGACGAGGACGGTCCGGAAATCATCTACGTCCGCGACTGATCTTGTGCTGATGCCACTTAGCTGAAGCCAGTACCTGTGTGGGCGAATCTGTGGGAGCAAAGCTTGCTCGCGATAGCGGTTTGCAGTCAGCCAATGTGTTGAATGTGACGAGGCCATCGCGAGCAAGCTTTGCTCCCACAGGCTTGATCCTCCCAAGGATTCTCGGGTGGCTGGCATTAACTGGTCCAGTGCGGTGTTATCATCGCAACCAGCCGGTTTCCAAGGCGCCGCTCATTCGAGCGGCGTTTTGGTATCTGTAAAACGCAAATACGAATAATCCCATGGGCGGTGCTGGGTCGCGCCGTTCGCTGGCAAAGGTTGAAGATGATGCGGAGCAAGGTGACGGGTGCGCAGCGCTGGGTCGTGAAGATCGGCAGCGCACTGCTGACGGCAGATGGCAAGGGCCTGGATCGCCAGGCAATGGCGGTGTGGGTCGAGCAGATGGTGGCCTTGCATGAGGCTGGCGTCGAGCTGGTATTGGTCTCTTCCGGGGCTGTGGCCGCCGGTATGAGTCGCCTGGGCTGGACGTCGCGACCCAGCGCGATGCATGAGCTGCAGGCTGCCGCCGCCATCGGCCAGATGGGCCTGGTGCAGGCTTGGGAGTCGAGCTTTGCCGAGCACGGTCGCCATACGGCGCAGATCCTGCTGACCCACGATGACCTGTCCGACCGCAAGCGCTACCTCAATGCCCGCAGTACCTTGCGGGCATTGGTAGAGCTGAAAGTCATCCCGGTGATCAACGAGAACGACACGGTGGTCACCGACGAGATCCGTTTCGGCGATAACGACACCCTGGCCGCGCTGGTGGCGAACCTGGTGGAGGCGGATCTGCTGGTGATTCTCACGGATCGCGACGGCATGTTCGATGCCGATCCACGCAATAATCCCGATGCCAAGCTGATCTACGAAGCCCGTGCCGATGATCCGGCGCTGGACGCGGTGGCGGGTGGCACGGGTGGTGCGCTGGGCCGTGGTGGCATGCAGACCAAGCTGCGCGCCGCGCGTCTGGCGGCGCGGTCCGGGGCTCACACCATCATCGTGGGTGGGCGCTTGGAGCGGGTGCTGGATCGCTTGAAAGCTGGCGAGCGCATCGGCACCTTGCTCTCCCCGGAGCGTGGCATGTTGGCGGCGCGCAAGCAGTGGCTGGCTGGGCATCTGCAGACTCGTGGCACCTTGGTACTGGATGCCGGTGCGGTGACGGCTCTGTCCCAAGGCAACAAAAGCCTGCTGCCAGTGGGGGTGAAGCTGGTCCAGGGCAGCTTCCGTCGCGGCGAAATGGTGGTGTGCGTGGCTCCGGACGGTCGTGAGATCGCCCGCGGCCTGGCCAACTACAGCGCACTGGAAGCGCAGAAAATCATCGGTCAGTCGTCTGATGCGATTGTCGGTCTGTTGGGTTACATGGCGGAGCCCGAGTTGGTTCACCGTGACAACCTGATCCTCGTCTAAGGAAAAATCATGGGTTTGGCAAAAGGATTGATCGGCTTGCTGCTGGCTGTGCCGCTGCTGGCTTCGGCCGAAGAAATTGGCCAGGTGTCGACGGTGTTCAAGTTTGTCGGGCCCAATGACCGGATTGTGGTCGAGGCGTTCGACGATCCCAAGGTGGATGGCGTGACCTGTTACCTGTCGCGGGCCAAGACTGGCGGTGTAAAAGGCGGCCTGGGCCTGGCCGAGGATCGTGCCGAGGCGTCCATCGCCTGCCGCCAGGTGGGGCCTATCAGCTTCAAGGGTGAGCTCAAGGACGGCGAAGAGGTGTTCCGCGAGCGCACTTCGCTGGTGTTCAAGACCATGCAAGTGGTGCGATTCCTCGACAAGAAACGCAATACGCTGGTGTACCTGGTCTACAGCGATCGCGTGATCGAGGGCAGCCCGCAGAATGCGGTGACGGCGATTCCGATCTTGCCTTGGCGTTAAGTAGCGAATGATGGGCGAGCCGATCGGCTCGCTTTTTTTATCTCCATGGATGTGTTGTGCTTTTGGCGCGAAGGGATTCGTATGCGTGCGTTTTTGCTGCTGTTTGTGTTGGGTTGTTCCCTTTCCTCTGGGGCCTTGGCGGAACCGTTTTATAACGCCAAGCCCCTGGCTCATCCGCTGATAAAAAGCTCCCAGGAGAGTGGGGCGACGCTGGCGTTTATCCGCGAGGCGGAAGGTGTCGTGGGCTATTCGTGCCTGTGCGATTCGCCGGATGGCGCGCCGCAAGTGCTCGATCGGTATGGCGATGCCAGTGTCGAGTCGGTGTTCTACGCCAACCTCGACAGCGATCTCCAGACGTTGGTCGTGCTGTCACGGGCAAAGGGGCAGTACGCCCTTCATGGTTATCGCTTCGTACCGTCCACCGGTATGTATCGCCGGCTTCAGGCGTTGCAGCCGGTATTGGATCGTATCGCCGCTGATCGCAAGGTCCTCACTGCCGCGCTGGTCCAGAAAGAGCTGGGCAAGTTGCCGCCCTACGATTACAGCGCTGTGTTGCCCAAGACCGGTATCGTTGAATTCGACACGCTCAATCCCGCCGATGGCACGCTGGTGGGGTACTTTGGTGTTGACGGCGTCCCGGCTTCATCGGAGCGGCCAGCGGAGGATCCTCATCGCGACACCTACAAAAAAACGTTCCAGCAGCGCGAGGGACGCTGGCTCACGCTGACTTATGAGCGCGTGCCGCCTCAGGACGAGGATGTGGGCTCTGCCTATCGTGTCAGCAGGATGGCCTGGGAAACCGATCCAGCGGTGTACCAGGGCTCCGAGGATGGGGTGTGGGCGTTCTTGGGTAACGGGCGGCTCTGGGCGCTGGGTTCGTATGCCCAGGGTAAGAGAGTGGGCAAGTGGATGGAGTTCGACGAGTCGGGCTACGCGTCCACCGGCGCCTATGTGGATGGATTGCGTCAGGGGTCGTGGGTCGTCAGTGATGGCGGCACGGTTTCCAAGGGCATGATCGTCGACGATTTCTATGAGGGGCGCTGGACGATCGAAGCGCAGGACGATGAGGGGGCTATCTCCGGCTTCGATACATACAAACACGGCGATTTTGACGGGCCTTCCGAGCGCGTGCGTCATGGTGAGGTGGTCCAGCGCGGCGATTTCGTGGAGGGGATGCAGCACGGTGACTGGAAAATGCCGTGGGGTGAGGGGCGTTACGTGCAAGGTGTCCGAGAAGGCCGTTGGACATTGAAGGTGGAAAGCGGTGGTGTCCAGACCGTCGATTTCGTCGCCGACAAGAAGCAAGGCGAGTTGCGTGAAGTGGACGCCGCAGGGGTGTTACGGCTTGTCGAGCATTACCGCGCGGGTGTGTTGGATGGATTGAAAGAAGCCTATGCGGCGAATGGCAAACTCATCTATTCGGCCAACTACGTCAACGGCCAGATCGAAGGGCGGGCGCTGACCTACACGGACGACGGTGCCGTGCTGCTGTCGGACATCTCGTGGCGTTACGGTTCGCGAGAAGGTGCTTTTCGTCTTTATCATCCCAATGGCCAGCCCGATACGGTGGCAACGTACGAGGGGGATGAGCCCATTGGTAACGTGCAGTCATTTGATGCGACAGGGGTGCTGATCGCGGACAGGAACTATTGCCACGTGCCTGATGGGAAATACACCCGTATCAAGCTTTGCGGCAAGCAGCGCGGGGCTTTCAACGGCGGGCATTTCGACTCCGAAAGTGACTACCTGTTCGGCAATG
Organism: Pseudomonas sp. CFII68; assembly: GCF_000416195.1. Taxonomy (NCBI): domain Bacteria; kingdom Pseudomonadati; phylum Pseudomonadota; class Gammaproteobacteria; order Pseudomonadales; family Pseudomonadaceae; genus Pseudomonas; species Pseudomonas sp. CFII68. The sequence continues at coordinate 23,412 of NZ_ATLN01000019.1, read as the reverse complement.
AGCAAAGTGCCCGCCACACCCGGGATGGGCGCAAGGTCCGGGAGGTGCTGTTGGGGCCTGATGATCGTGTGACTCGTAACGAGTACTACCCCAATGGCCAGTTGAAGTTCTCTGAAGCCAAGCAGGGCTTTCGGTTGATAACGGTCGAGGGGCGCGAATACAAGGACTACTCGTACGCCAAGCGCGAAGGTGAGACGGTCTACTATTACCCGACGGGTGTGGTTGAGCGCCGTATGAACTTCAAGGGCGACAAGATAGTGGGTTGTTATACCGGCTACGACGAGGCGGGTGTGCAGAATTTCCCGCCACCTGGTGGTTGTCCTCCGCCGAAGCCGGTGGTTTTCAATTTTGGGGAATAATGTGGGGGTGAGCCTGCTCCCACGGGGGGATTGTGGTGGGCACAAAATTTATGCCCGCTGAAGACCCAATGTGGGAGCGGGCTTGCTCGCGAAGACGGCTGCACAGTCAATATCACTGCTAACTGACCCACCGCTTTCGCGAGCAAGCCCGCTCCCACAGGGGGATTGTGGTGGGCACAAAATTTATGCCCGCTGAAGACCCAATGTGAGAGCGAGCTTGCTCGCGAAGGCTGCTGCACAGGCGCCATCTCCACCATCTGTCCTGCCGCCATCGCGAGCAAGCTCGCTCCCACAGGGTTAAGTGGTCTGGTTGGGGGCAAATCGCAGGCAATAAAAAACCGACCCTGAGGTCGGTTTTTTAACGAGCGCGTCGCTTAGGCAGCAGCGGCAACGTTCAGGGCCTTTACGTGGCCATTCAAACGGCTCTTATGGCGAGCAGCCTTGTTCTTGTGGATGATGCCTTTATCGGCCATGCGGTCGATAACTGGCACGGCCAGAACGTAAGCAGCTTGAGCTTTTTCAGCGTCTTTTGCGTCGATGGCCTTAACTACGTTCTTGATGTAGGTACGGACCATGGAACGCAGGCTGGCGTTGTGGCTGCGACGCTTCTCAGCCTGTTTTGCACGTTTTTTGGCGGAAGGTGTGTTGGCCACCGTCGAGCTCCTCGAAAGACTTTTTGGGAAATAGCAAACAAAATAGGCCGCGAATCATGCCGATGAGTTGAAGTCTTGTCAAGGGCGGGTGACGCGTTCCGCTGAATGGCAGGTGCTGCGCACCGAAGGATTTCTTTCCGGCGTGCGACCTGTAAACTCGCGGGCTTTGGCTCTGCACTGTTTAGCGGCGCGGAGTATCGCACAAGTGGGCGCGTTGTTCGCCTGCTGTTTATCGACAGGCAAAAACTCTTTTCATGAATCTGCTCAAATCGTTGGCCGCCGTCAGCTCTATCACGATGCTTTCCCGCGTCCTGGGGTTCGTTCGCGATACGTTGATCGCACGGATATTCGGTGCCGGGATGGCCACCGACGCCTTCTTCATCGCCTTCAAGTTGCCCAACCTGCTGCGGCGGATCTTCGCCGAAGGGGCGTTCTCCCAGGCCTTCGTGCCGATCCTGGCGGAATATAAAAGCCAGAAGGGCGACGAAGCGACCCGCACGTTCATTGCCTACGTCACCGGCCTGCTGACGTTGGTGCTGGCGCTGGTCACGGCGGCCGGCATGCTCGCCGCGCCCTGGGTGATCTGGGCCACGGCCCCGGGTTTCACCGATACGCCAGAAAAATTCCAACTCACCTCGGACCTGCTGCGGGTGACCTTTCCTTATATATTGCTGATTTCCCTGTCGTCCCTGGCCGGGGCGATCCTCAATACCTGGAACCGCTTTTCCGTGCCGGCCTTTGTGCCGACCCTGCTCAACGTCAGCATGATCATCTTCGCAGTGTTCCTGACACCGTACTTCGATCCGCCGGTGATGGCCCTGGGCTGGGCGGTGCTGGTCGGTGGCCTGGCGCAATTACTTTATCAACTGCCGCACCTGAAAAAGATCGGCATGTTGGTGCTGCCACGGCTGAACCTGCGCGACAGCGGCGTGTGGCGGGTGATGAAGCAGATGTTGCCGGCGATCCTCGGGGTGTCGGTGAGCCAGATTTCCCTGATCATCAACACCATCTTTGCCTCGTTCCTGGTCGCTGGCTCGGTGTCGTGGATGTATTACGCCGACCGTCTGATGGAATTGCCGTCTGGCGTGCTGGGTGTGGCCCTGGGTACGATCCTGCTGCCAACCCTGGCCAAGACCTATGCCAGCCAGGACCGCCATGAATACTCGCGGATTCTCGATTGGGGCCTGCGCCTGTGTTTCGTGCTGGTGTTGCCGTGTGCCTTGGCACTGGGGATCCTGGCCGAGCCGTTGACCGTCTCGTTGTTCCAGTATGGCCAGTTCAATGCCTTCGATGCGTTGATGACCCAGCGGGCACTGATCGCCTACTCGGTGGGCCTGCTCGGGATCATCGTGATCAAGGTGCTGGCGCCGGGGTTCTATGCCCAGCAGAACATTCGCACGCCGGTGAAAATCGCCATTTTCACCCTGGTGATGACGCAGTTGTTCAACCTGATGCTCATCGGCCCGTTGGCCCACGCCGGCCTGGCCCTGGCGATCAGCGCCGGCGCGTGCCTCAACGCCGGGCTGCTGTTTTACCAGTTGCGCAAGCAGAAGATGTATCAGCCGCAGCCGGGCTGGGGCAAGTTTGGCCTCAAGCTGCTGGTCGCCGTGGCGGTGATGTCGGCGGTGTTGCTGGGGGCGATGCATTTCATGCCGGCCTGGGGCGAAGGGCAGATGCTCGAGCGTTTCCTGCGCTTGGGTGTGCTGGTGGTTGCCGGCGTGGTGGCGTATTTCGGCATGTTGCTGCTGATGGGGTTCCGTCTGCGTGACTTCAATCGCAAGGCCTTGAGCTGAGGGCAAGCACCCGATAATCCCGGGCCAGGCAGTGGTTTTGTCGGTTCGATCACTTTGGGGTGCGGTGTTGCCTGTCGTCGGCCGCCGGGTGTGGTTATAATCGGCCACTTTATGAGCAAGAAGCGCGTTATGCAGCTGGTTCGAGGCCTCCACAACCTGCGCCCCCAACATCGGGGCTGTGTCGCCACTATTGGCAACTTTGACGGTGTTCACCGTGGCCACCAGGCTATCCTGGCGCGGCTGCGCGAGCGTGCGCTGGAATTGGGCTTGCCTAGCTGCGTGGTGATCTTCGAGCCGCAGCCGCGGGAGTTTTTCGCCCCGGACACCGCCCCGGCCCGTCTGGCTCGGTTGCGGGACAAGCTGCAACTGCTGGCCGCCGAAGGCGTCGACCGGGTCCTGTGCCTGGCCTTCAACCAGCGCCTGAGCAAGCTCAGTGCCGCCGCATTCGTCGATACCATCCTGGTGGACGGTCTCGATGTGAAGCATTTGGAAGTTGGCGATGATTTCCGTTTCGGCTGTGACCGGTCCGGGGACTTCGACTACCTGCAACAGGCCGGTATCGCCCAGGGCTTCACTGTTGAAGCGGCGCAGACTGTCGAGATGGATGGCTTGCGCGTCAGCAGCACCCAGGTCCGCAATGCCCTGGCGGCTGCCGACTTCGAATTGGCCGAGCGCTTGCTTGGCCGGCCGTACCGGATTGCCGGACGGATTCTGCACGGGCAGAAACTGGCGCGCCAATTGGGCACGCCAACGGCTAACGTGCAGCTCAAGCGCCGTCGTGTGCCGCTCACCGGGGTGTTCCTGGTGAGTGTCGAGATCGACGGCAAGACCTGGCCCGGCGTTGCCAACATCGGCGTGCGACCCACGGTCCAGGGCGATGGCAAGGCCCACCTTGAAGTACATGTTCTGGATTTTGCCGGCGATCTGTATGACCGGCGTTTGACGGTGGTTTTCCACCATAAGCTGCGTGAAGAGCAGCGTTTTGCCTCTCTGGAGGCGCTCAAGACGGCGATCCATGCAGATATCGCCGCCGCCCGTGCCCTTGTCGCAACCAGCGCCAATCGCTAATGAAGAGCCTTAAATGACCGACTATAAAGCCACGCTAAACCTTCCGGACACCGCCTTCCCAATGAAGGCCGGCCTGCCTCAGCGCGAACCACAGATTCTGCAGCGTTGGGACAGCATTGGCCTGTACGGAAAGTTGCGCGAAATTGGCAAGGATCGTCCGAAGTTCGTCCTGCACGACGGTCCTCCGTACGCCAACGGCACTATCCACATCGGTCACGCGCTGAACAAGATTCTCAAGGACATGATCATCCGCTCCAAGACCCTGTCGGGTTTTGATGCGCCGTATGTCCCGGGCTGGGACTGCCACGGCCTGCCGATCGAGCACAAGGTCGAAGTGACCCACGGCAAGAACCTGGGCGCGGACAAGACCCGCGAACTGTGCCGTGCCTACGCCACCGAGCAGATCGAAGGGCAGAAGTCCGAATTCATCCGCCTCGGCGTGCTGGGCGACTTCGCCAACCCGTACAAGACCATGGATTTCAAGAACGAAGCCGGTGAAATCCGTGCCCTGGCGAAAATCGTCGAGGGCGGCTTCGTGTTCAAGGGCCTCAAGCCGGTGAACTGGTGCTTCGATTGCGGTTCGGCCCTGGCCGAGGCGGAAGTCGAGTACGAGAACAAGAAGTCTTCGACCATCGACGTTGCGTTCCCGATCGCCGATGAAGACAAGCTCGCCGCCGCTTTCGGCCTGGGCAAGCTGGCCAAGCCGGCGTCGATCGTGATCTGGACCACCACCCCGTGGACCATCCCGGCCAACCAGGCGCTGAACGTCCATCCGGAATTCAACTACGCCCTGGTCGACGTCGGCGACAAGCTGCTGGTGCTGGCCGAAGAACTGGTCGAATCCTGCCTGGCCCGCTACAGCCTCGAAGGTTCGGTGGTCGCCACCGCGCCAGGTTCGGCGCTGGAGCTGATCAATTTCCGTCATCCGTTCTATGACCGCCTGTCGCCGGTGTACCTGGCCGACTACGTGGAACTGGGCGCAGGTACTGGCGTGGTTCACTCCGCGCCGGCCTATGGCGTCGACGACTTCGTGACCTGCAAGAAATACGGCATGGTCAACGACGACATCCTCAATCCGGTGCAGAGCAATGGCGTGTACGCGCCGTCGCTGGAGTTCTTTGGCGGCCAGTTCATCTGGAAAGCCAACCCGGCCATCGTCGACAAGCTGACCGAAGTTGGCGCGCTGCTGCACACCACCGTCATCGAACACAGCTACATGCACTGCTGGCGGCACAAGACCCCGCTGATCTACCGCGCCACCGCGCAGTGGTTCATCGGCATGGACAAGCAGCCAACCAGCGGCGACACCCTGCGCCAGCGTTCGCTCAAGGCCATCGAAGAAACCCAGTTCGTGCCGGCCTGGGGCCAGGCGCGCCTGCACTCGATGATCGCCAACCGTCCGGACTGGTGCATCTCCCGCCAGCGCAACTGGGGCGTGCCGATCCCGTTCTTCCTGAGCAAGGAAAGCGGCGAGTTGCACCCGCGCACTGTCGAACTGATGGAAATCGTGGCCAAGCGCGTCGAGTCCGAAGGCATCGAAGCCTGGTTCAAGATGGATGCCGCCGAGCTGCTGGGTGACGAAGCGCCGCTGTACGACAAGATCAGCGACACCCTGGACGTCTGGTTCGACTCCGGCACCACCCATTGGCACGTGCTGCGCGGTTCGCACCCGATGGGCCACGAGAGCGGTCCGCGTGCCGACCTGTACCTGGAAGGCTCGGACCAGCACCGCGGCTGGTTCCACTCGTCGTTGCTGACCGGTTGCGCCATCGACAATCACGCGCCGTATCGCGAGTTGCTGACCCACGGCTTCACGGTCGACGAGTCCGGTCGCAAGATGTCCAAGTCCCTGGGCAACGTGATCGCGCCGCAGAAGGTCAACGACACCTTGGGCGCCGACATCATGCGCCTGTGGGTGGCCTCCACCGACTATTCCGGCGAGATGGCCGTTTCCGAGCAGATCCTGCAGCGCAGCGCGGACGCCTACCGGCGGATCCGTAACACCGCGCGCTTCCTGCTTTCCAACCTGACCGGCTTCAACCCGGCCACCGACCTGCTGCCGGCCGAAGAAATGCTCGCGCTGGACCGTTGGGCCGTGGACCGTACCCTGCTGCTGCAACGCGAATTGCAGGAGCACTACGGCGAATACCGCTTCTGGAACGTCTACTCCAAGATCCACAACTTCTGCGTGCAGGAGCTCGGTGGTTTCTACCTCGACATCATCAAGGACCGCCAGTACACCACCGGCGCCAACAGCAAGGCCCGTCGTTCGTGCCAGACCGCGCTGTTCCACATCAGCGAGGCGCTGGTGCGCTGGATCGCACCGATCCTGGCGTTCACCGCCGACGAGCTGTGGCAGTACCTGCCGGGCGAGCGCAACGAATCGGTGATGCTCAACACCTGGTACGAAGGCTTGACCGAACTGCCGGAAGGTTCCGAGCTGGACCGTGCGTATTGGGATCGCGTGATGGCGGTCAAGGCGGCGGTCAACAAGGAGATGGAGATCCAGCGCGCGGCCAAGGCCGTCGGTGGCAACCTGCAGGCCGAAGTCACCCTCTACGCCGAAGACGCCCTGAGTGCCGATCTGGCCAAGCTGAGCAACGAGCTGCGCTTCGTGCTGATCACCTCCACCGCCAGCGTTGCACCTTTCGTGCAGGCGCCGGCCGATGCGGTGACCACTGAAGTCAGCGGTCTGAAGCTGAAGATCGTCAAGTCGAACCACACCAAGTGCGCCCGCTGCTGGCACTGCCGTGAAGACGTCGGCGTGAACCCGGAGCATCCGGAAATCTGCGGTCGTTGCGTGGACAACATCAGTGGTGCTGGCGAGGTTCGTCATTATGCCTAACGCAGCGGGCCGCTTCGGGCGGCTGGGCTGGCTCTGGTTGAGTGTGCTGGTCTTGGTCATCGACCAGGCCAGCAAGTACTACTTCGAGAACTCGCTGACGATGTACCAGCAGATCGTGATCATTCCCGACTACTTCAGCTGGACCTTGGCCTACAACACCGGAGCGGCGTTCAGTTTCCTGGCCGACAGCTCAGGCTGGCAGCGCTGGCTGTTCGCCCTGATCGCCATCGTGGTCAGCGCCGTGCTGGTGGTCTGGCTCAAGCGCCTGGGGCGCAATGAGACCTGGCTGGCCGTGGCGCTGGCCCTGGTGCTCGGTGGTGCCTTGGGCAACCTCTATGACCGCATCGCCCTGGGCCACGTCATCGATTTCATCCTGGTGCATTGGCAGAACCGCTGGTATTTCCCGGCGTTCAACTTTGCCGACAGCGCCATCAGCGTGGGCGCGGTGATGCTCGCCCTGGACATGTTCAAGAGCAAGAAAACCGGAGAAGCCGTCCATGACTGAGCAGCGTATCGCTCAAAACACTGAAGTGAAGCTTCACTTCGCCCTGCACCTGGAAAACGGTGACACCGTCGACAGCACTTTCGACAAGGCCCCGGCGGTGTTCAAGGTCGGTGATGGCAACCTGCTGCCAGGCTTCGAAGCGGCGATCTTCGGCTTCAAGGCCGGCGACAAGCGCACCGTGGTCGTACCACCGGAAAACGCCTTTGGTCAGCCCAACCCGCAAAACGTGCAGACCATGCCACGCTCCCAGTTCCAGGACATGGAGCTGTCCCAGGGCCTGCTGGTGATCTTCAACGACGCGGCCAATACCGAGCTGCCAGGTGTGGTGAAGGCTTTCGACGACGCCCAGGTGACCGTGGACTTCAACCATCCGCTGGCGGGCAAGACCTTGAACTTCGAAGTGGAAATCCTTGAGGTCAAGGCGTTGTAACTGACTGGATGCGGTTTAGTGTGGGAGCGGGCTTGCTCGCGAAGGCGGAGTGTCAGCCAACATTGATGTTGAATGTAAGGCCCTCTTCGCGAGCAAGCCCGCTCCCACATGGATCTTCATTGTTTTCCGAGCCCTTGGTTCGATCAACAGGCAATTCTTGCGCGCAAGACACGAGGCACAGCATGCAAATCAAACTCGCCAACCCCCGTGGCTTCTGCGCCGGTGTGGACCGGGCGATCGAAATCGTCAACCGCGCCCTGGAAGTCTTCGGGCCGCCGATCTACGTGCGCCACGAAGTGGTCCACAACAAATTCGTCGTCGAAGACCTGCGTAGCCGCGGGGCGATTTTCGTCGAGGAACTGGACCAGGTGCCGGACGACGTCATCGTGATCTTCAGCGCCCACGGGGTTTCCCAGGCCGTACGCACCGAAGCCGCCGGCCGTGGCCTGAAGGTTTTCGACGCGACGTGCCCATTGGTGACCAAGGTGCACATCGAAGTGGCGCGCTACAGCCGTGACGGTCGCGAATGCATCCTGATCGGCCATGAAGGCCATCCGGAAGTCGAAGGCACCATGGGTCAATACGATGCCAGCAACGGTGGTGCGATCTACCTGGTCGAAGACGAGGAGGACGTGGCGGCTTTGCAGGTTCGCAATCCTGAGAGCCTGGCTTTTGTTACCCAGACAACCCTGTCCATGGACGACACCAGCCGTGTGATCGACGCCCTGCGCTCGCGCTTTCCGTCCATCGGCGGCCCGCGCAAGGATGACATCTGCTACGCCACCCAGAACCGTCAGGACGCAGTCAAGCAACTGGCCAACGAATGCGATGTGGTGCTGGTCGTCGGCAGCCCGAACAGCTCCAACTCCAACCGCTTGCGTGAGCTGGCCGAGCGTATGGCCACCCCGGCCTACCTGATCGACGGTGCCGAGGACATGCAGCGCAGCTGGTTCGATGGCGTCGAGCGCATCGGCATCACCGCCGGCGCTTCCGCGCCGGAAGTCCTGGTGCGTGGCGTGATCCAGCAGTTGCAGGCCTGGGGCGCAACGGGTGCCGATGAACTGTCCGGTCGCGAGGAAAACATTACGTTCTCGATGCCGAAAGAGTTGCGCGTGCGCTCCTTGCCTTAAGTCCTTTCTCGCACAGGGCCTGCTCGGCTTTGACACTTTCCAGACGGACGCGGCCGGAGGGCGCCAGTATCACTTGATGATGGCTGACCGGCCCGCGTTTGGCGCAGACATGCAGCCTGCCGGCCTTAAAGGCGCCGCTGGGGTGCAGGGCTTCGCCCTGGTTGCCGAACATCACCCTGCGCCTCATCGGCTGGTTGCCGATCACACGAGCGCTTGCGGTGCGTTCCATCAGCAAGGTTTTCTCCTTGTTGTCCAGCATGATCCGCCAGCCCTTACCCCAATCGTTGTCTATCCCTTGTATCAATACCCCGCGGTTACGCGTGATGGCTTCGCTGCGGGCAATGCGCAACCCGCTGATCAGCAACTGCGCGGTGTCCTCGCGTTCGATGGATTCGATCAGCTCTTTGTAGCTTGCGCCGGCCCACGGCAGAACAATTGCGGCGATTGCCAGTCCCATGAGCAGTTCGATCAGGCTGAAGCCCTGTTGATACATGACGTCTCCTCCCTGGAGAGTGTGAAGCGGATCTAAGACTTATGAATTACTGTGGCGAGGGGATTTAGCGAAACGTCGCACCGCCCCGCTGGGCTGCGTAGCAGCCCCAAATCAGCCTCCGCGGGGATGTCAGGTTGGATAGTAATCGGTTTCATTGGGGCTGCTTCGCAGCCCAACGGGGATAAATCCCCTCGCCACAGACTGCAGCACTGCACACAAGGCGGTGGTTTGTTCTAGCGTGTAGAGGCAGGTATAGCCGACGGCAACGGAGGGCATCGATGGATCTTCGTACAAAAGGTTTCACGCTGATCGAGGTGCTGGTGGCCCTTGGCGTGCTGCTGATCCTGATTACCATGGCGGTGCCGTCATTCACGGGCTCGCTGCAGAGCACCAAGGCCGATACCGAGATCGGCGACTTGCGCCGGGCGCTGAACTTTGCCCGGATGGAGGCGATCGACCGTGGTATCACCACGCGAATTCGCCCCACGGTCCAGGGCAGTGTCTGGAGCGGCGAACTGACGGTGTATGACAGTACTGGCTCGTCGCCCAATATATTGCGGGTTGTTCCAGCGATGGGCAGTGGCGTGACTCTGACGCTACCCTCAGACGTGACTAGCATCGATTTCAACAACCTCGGCGGGTTATCGGCACCGGCCACGCCAGTGAGCTTCAATTACGTAAGAGGAGCGCAGAGCAGGACGCTGGGTGTTTGCCTCAATGGACGAATCGTATTGGGTGGAAATTGCGGATGAAGGGTTGCAGTAAAAGGACGCAGGCCGGCATGACGTTGATCGAGGTGCTGGTGGCGGTGCTGATTCTCGGCGTCGGTTTGCTGGGGGCGGCGATGATCCAGCTCAATGCGCTCAAGTACACCGACAGTTCGCGCATGACCAGCCAGGCCAGTTTCATTGCCTACGACCTGCTGGACCGCATTCGCGCCAACTCCGGCGCCGACTACACCATCACACCGCCAAGCTCGCCGAACCTCAACGTGGCCCGGGACCAGGACCTCTACGATTTCAAGACCAACATCATCGCCTTCGGCGGCGCCACGGCCACGGGCACCATTGCCCTGAACCAGCGCGTCTACACCATCACCATTTCCTGGGACGACGCCCGGGCTGCCAATACCACCAATGAGGCCGAGGCGCGGCGCAGCTTCGTGCTGACCAGCCGCGTCGCCGTCGACCCGGTGGGGACGCCGCCATGAACCGGCACAGTCGCGGTTTTGGCTTGATCGAGTTGATGATCGCGCTGGTGCTCAGCCTGATCGTCATCCTGGGTGTCGTGCAGATTTTCATTGCCGCCAAAAACACCTACGTCAGTCAGAATGCCGCCGCGGTGATTCAGGAGGACGCGCGGTTTGCCTTGAGCAAAATGGTCCAGGAAATTCGCATGGTGGGCATGTTCGGTTGCGTGGCGACCATCATCGATGCCTCAACGGATAACAGTTTCGCTGCCAGCCAGACCACTCCAATCCGTTGGGATAACGCCAACCGGAGGTTGACCCTGGTCACCGCGGACATTGGGAGTGGCGGTAGCCTGCCGACCTGGACCGTCGTCTCCGATTGCCGTACCTCGGCGACGGCCTACTCGAACGCACGGGTGCCAGCGGCGGGGCAATTGGCCTTCCCGATCCGTCGACTGGTCTACAGCTTCAACAACAACCAATTGCTGCTGGGCAGCGGCACCGGTAATCCGCCGACCCTGTCGGTGCTGGTGGACAACGTGCGGGCGTTCGACGTGACGTTCGGCATGGCCGCCAGCGCCACGGACATCGCGGCCTCGAGCTACACCGGCAACCCGGCTGACCCGGCACTGATCCGCAGCGTGCGCCTGAGCCTGACGCTCTTTGATCCAAGGAACACGGTGCGCGAGCAGACTTTCAATGTGGTTGCCGCCTTGCGCAACCGGCTGCTATGAGGGGGCGATCGATGAGTTCTATGGATCTCAAGCAGCGCCAGCGTGGCATGGCACTGCTGGTCAGCCTGGTTTTCCTGTTGCTGCTGACGCTGATCGGCCTGTCGTCGATGCAGAGCGCCACGCTTCAGGAAAAAATGACCAGCAGCGTCATGCAACGCAACCAGTCCTTCCAGATCGCCGAGGCTGCGTTGAGGATGGGTGAGAGTGCGGTGCAGGTCGAGACCTATTCCTTGCCAGCCTGTACCACCACGATCCAATGCGCGCCGCCGGCTGAGTCGGCGACCGTTAACGTGGCAGGACGTTATTCATCTTCGGGGGTGCTGTGGGTTGCCGCTGCTGGCGGGTTTTATGGCGTGCAGAACATCGGTATTACGCAGGATGCCGCCAATCTTGACCTAAGCGGTCAATCCGTAACGCTGTACAGGATCACGGCGGTGGCTGTGGTGGGGAATAACCAGCGCAGCGTGGTGGAGAGCATCTATGCGAAATACTGAGGTGCGCCGTGGCTGGATTGTGATGTTATGGGGGGGCTTGCTCAGCCTTTACCTGATGGCCCCGGCCTATGCCTTCACGCCTTCGGACTCGCCGCTGCTGAGTGCCGGTGCCGTTACGCCGAACGTGATGCTGCTGATCGATGATTCGGGGAGCATGAACAACATTATCTGGGCTGCGGGGTTTGATCCGGTGGTCTCGCGTCCGACAGTTTACACCTGCGAATCCACCAATAACTGCAACAGTATTGCTGAGCTGGATATGGATGATGGCAATGTTTTGCTGGCGAGTCTGTCTCGTGGAGGGTGTTCGAACGCTAGCAACTGGTACGGTTTCTATCGATTGAACCTCGGTCGGGTCTGCCTGAGACTGCCCGACCCGGTGGGCAACGGAAATACCCGCTACACGGCCAAATACCTGTCTTATTTGCTGACTTTGTCCAACGGATCAAACCGGGATTTCACCACCGGCACCATCCCCACTGACTACCGAATCAACGTGGCACGGGATGTCTCCAACGACTTGGTCGCCAATAACCGCGCGCTGCGCATTGGGCTCGCCACGTTCAATCCGCCTAATTTCAGCAACTCCGGCCCCGGGGGCTACATCGCCCGCGCCATCAGCGACCTGTCGCCCGTCAGCGGCAGCGTGACCCAGACCCAGGCCAACAGCAACTACAGCGCCCTGATCAATGCGATCAACAGTTTGGGGGCCGTGGCGAATACGCCGCTGGCCGAGAGCTATTACGAAGTCACCCGCTATTTCAGGGGCATGGCGCCGTACTACAACAGCACACCGAGCACCTACACCAGTCCGATCCAGTACCGTTGCCAGAAAAACTTCGGCGTGGTGGTCACTGACGGTTTGCCCACCTTTGATCGGACGTTCCCCACCAACGATCCGCTGGGCGGCTCCCGGCTGCCGAACTGGGATAGCGGCATCAGCGGCAGCAACAACGATGGCGACAATCTCAATGGTGACGGCGAGGGCAACACGCTTTACCTGGACGACATCGCCAAGTTCGCCTTCGATATCGACATGCGCTCCACCGGTACCGACGCCACCGGCCAAAGCTGGAACGCTGCGGATTTTCCCCGCCAGTACCTCAACACCTACACGGTGGGGTTTGCCGTCACCAATACGATGCTGTCCGATGCTGCCCGCTACGGCGCGGGCAAGTATTATCCGGCGAGCGACAGCGCAGGCCTGAACGATGCCCTGTCATCAGCCCTGAGCGACATCACCTCCAAGGCCGGCTCCGGGGGCGGTGGCACCACCAACGCCGCCACGGTGTCCAGCACCTCCAGTTACTACCAGACCACCTATGACCCCAAGGACTGGCGCGGCACCATCCGTGCGTTCGGCTTCACCGCGGCTGGCACGGTCAACAGGGCGGCGGTGCAGTGGACCACCGACACGGCCATCGTGCCCGGCGCCACGGCACCGATCTATCAGTCCTGGAACACCGCGACCAATGTGCCGGTGACCTTGGCCTATGGCAATTTTTCGCCGGCCCAGCAAACCAGCCTCAGCCAGAACCTGCCCACGGGGATCACCGGCAATGACCTGGTGGAGTGGAGCAAGGGCGTCAATAAGACCGGCTTGAAGGTGCGCAGTGTGTTGCTGGGGGACATCATCAATTCGCCGCTGGTGCTGGCGTCGCCCAATGAACAGACCGCTGCGGATTTGCTCAATGACACGAGCTACAGCACGTACCTGGCGGCCAAGGCGGCGAACATGAATACCAGCCTGGTGGTGAACGCCAACGACGGTTTCTTCAGCGTCATCAACGGTGCAAACGGTACGCGGCGTTATGCCTATATGCCGTCGAGCGTGCTGCCCTCGTTGCAGGACATTGCCGACACCAACTACGTCAACGGTGTGAGCCACAAGTTTTTGGTGGATGGACAGGTCGGCGTATTCGATACGCAATCGGGGAGTGTCTGGAAGACAGTGGCCCTGGGCGGCACGGGTGCCGGGGGCAAGACGTTCTATGCGGTTCAGCTGTTCGATGCGACGGCGGGCAATGTGTTGCGAGCGTTGTGGGAAATCAGCGCGCCGACTGTTGCCAACACCGCCAACGCCTTCAATGACCTGGGCTACGCCTACGCCCGTCCCGAAGTCGCGCGCCTGGCGGATGGGCGCTGGGCGGCATTCATCTCCAACGGCTACGGCAGCAACAGTGGTGTCGCGGCGTTGTACGTGGTGGATATCCGCGACGGCTCGTTGATCAGGAAAATCGTTGTTAACAGCAACGAGACCGATAATGGCCTGTCGTCGGTCAAGTTGCGGGTCAACTCCCAGAATGTGGTGCAGGCGGCATACGGTGGCGACTTGAAAGGGCGGATGTGGAAGTTTGACCTCAGCGGTACTTCTCCAACTGCCTGGGGCGTGGCGTTTTCCGGTCAGCCATTGTTTACCGCGCCCGGTGGCGCGACTCAGCCGATCACCGTTCAACCGCTGCTGGCGAACAACCCCCAGGGCGGCACCCAAGTCTTTTTCGGCACCGGCAAATTCAACGAGGCAGCGGATAAACTCAACAAGGATCTGCAGGGGTTCTACTCAATCTGGGATGCTACTGGCGGTGCCGGGCAAATCACCGTGTCGAGCCTGCAGGCCCAGTCGATCACGGGGGTGTTTTCAGGCAGCACAGGGCAGTTTGTGACCACCAGCCAGACCGACGTGGCTTATCCGACGAAAAAGGGTTGGTACCTGCCGTTGGTATACAACAACGTATTGACCGGGGAGCGGGTGATCAACCCGGCCAATCTGGTGAGCGGGCGCGTAGTCTTTACCACTGCCGCCGTGGACACTACCGACCCGTGCGCCAGCTTCGGTACCGGCAAACTGATCGAGCTGGATGCGTTCAACGGTAAGATGCTCAACTACGCGGTGCTCGACACCAACGGTGATGGCACGCTCAACAGCTCCGACACGATTTCCAGCGGGGTGGTCTTCACGGGCGGTATCCCGACCCTGAGCGCTGTGGTCAGCGCCAACGGGGCCACCAACATGATCGTGAACGACTCCGGTGGCGGTATCACCGACTTGCTGGAAAAATCCGCCGGCGTTACTAGCCGCCGCATCATGTGGCGACAAATACAATGAAGAGGCAAGGCATGCGCAGATCCAACCGGGGTTTCACCTTGATCGAAATCATGATCGTGATTGCGATCATCGGTATCGTGATTACCATCGGCTATCCGAGCCTGACCGAATACATGAAGAAGGGCCGGCGTACCGAAATCGCCGGGCTGTTATCGGAGCAGGCGCAGATTCTCGAGCGCTATTACTCGAAGAATAACGTCTACACCAATGCGACCGGCCTGAGCGGCGGTAACGATTTCTACACCATTACCCCGACGCTGGCGGACCAGAGCTTCACCCTGATCGCCGTGCGCAAGAGCGGTTCGTCCATGGCGACGGACAAGTGCGGTGATTTCAGGATCAACAACACGGGCACGCGAGACGTGGTCAACCAGGCTGCCGGGCTGACCGCCAAGGATTGCTGGGGCCGCTGAGTTTCTTTTTTTGGGGTGCAGCCTTGTGCCCTCTGTCTTATGAGTCGAATCAGAACATGACCAGGCAACAGCAAGTGGTGATTGTCGGCGGCGGAGTCATTGGCCTGCTGACGGCGTTCAATCTGGCGTCAGAAGGGCAGCGTGTGGTGCTGCTGGACCGTTCCAGTGTCGGTCAGGAATCGTCCTGGGCCGGCGGCGGTATCGTGTCGCCGTTGTACCCCTGGCGCTACAGCCCGGCGGTCACGGCGCTCGCCCATTGGTCGCAGGATTTTTATCCACAGCTGGGCGAGCGCTTGTTCGCCACTACCGGGATCGATCCGCAAGTGCATGTCACCGGTCTGTATTGGCTGGACCTGGACGATCAGGACGAAGCGCTGGCCTGGGCCGAGCGTGAAGGGCGCCCGATGCGGGCTGTGGATATCTCGGCTGTCCACGACGCCGTGCCGGTGCTGGGCGCGGGTTTTTCCCGGGCGATCTACATGGCCAACGTGGCCAACGTGCGCAATCCGCGGTTGGTGAAGTCCCTCAAGGCTGCCTTGCTGGCGATGCCGAACGTCACGATTCATGAGCAGTGCGAAGTCGGCGGGTTCATTCGCGACGGAGGGCGTGTGGTGGGTGTGCACAGTTCTGCCGGAGAAATTCGTGGCGATGAGGTGGTGCTGGCCGCCGGTGCCTGGAGTGGCGAGTTGCTCAAGACCTTGGGCTTGAAGTTACCGGTCGAGCCGGTCAAGGGCCAGATGATTCTGTACAAGTGCGCGTCGGATTTTCTGTCGAGCATGGTCCTGGCCAAGGGGCGTTATGCGATTCCGCGTCGTGATGGGCATATTCTGGTTGGCAGTACGCTGGAGCGTGAAGGCTTTGACAAGACCCCGACGGATACGGCGCTGCAGAGCCTGAAGGCTTCGGCACAGCAGTTGATTCCAGCGTTGGGCGGTGCCGAGGTGGTCGGGCATTGGGCTGGGTTGCGGCCTGGGTCGCCTGAAGGCATTCCTTATATCGGCGAGGTGCCGGGGGTTGCGGGGCTGTGGTTGAATTGCGGGCATTATCGCAATGGGCTGGTGTTGGCGCCGGCGTCGTGTCAGTTGTTTACGGATTTGATGTTGGGGCGTGAGCCGGTGATTGATCCTGCGCCGTATGCGCCGGCGGGGCGGTTGTAAGGTTCGGTTTTTCCTGTGGGAGCGAGTTTGCTTGCGATGGCGGTGTGTTGATCGAGTACATATCCCTTGCTGCGGTAACGGCTACCTCGGCATCCATGCCGAGGTGCCCACTCCACAACGCCTGCGTTCGGCCAGCGTGGTTAACGGGGCGCCCCAGATCAAGATCAAAAGCGAGGCGGCCTAGTAGCCGACCTGGTTCTCCCGTTTTTACACTCCTTTAGAACTGTGGGAGCAAAGCTTGCTCGCGAGGCGGCCTGACAGCCGACCTGGTTCTCCCAGGTGAACCCAATCCAACTGTGGGAGCGGGCTTGCTCGCGAAGGCGGCGGCACATCCAACGCTGATGCAAGCTGACCCACTGCTATCGCGAGCAAGCCCAACATTCATGTGACTGAACCATCGCCTTCGCGAGCAAGCTTTGCTCCCACAGGAGGAACGCGGTCCCCATCAAGAACCAGGTCGGCTGTTAGGCCGCCTCGCGGTGGACGTTGATCTCGGGCGCCCCGTTAACCACGCTGGCCGAACGCAGGCGTTGTGGAGTGGGCATCCCGGCATGGATGCCGGGATAGCCGCGCTGGGCCATGGATGGCCCTTCGCGGCGGGCCCACGGAGCAATGCCGGAGTGAGGGCACACCGAGCCAAAGCGAGGTGCCAAGTGGTGGGGCAAAAGCGTTTTGCTTACTTTTGACTGGGCCGGCTTCCGGGCTTCTCAAAAGTGAGCCGCCGTCAGGGCGGAACCCTAAGCCGCCGTAACCGCAGAAACGGATATACACACCACCCTCACAGCCAACCAGGCTTTGTGGGAATGGTCGGACAAAAATCTGATTCAAAAAGAATTTTCCGACGAGTTCTGGCGGTTGCCGGGTGGGAAGAACTCTGGCTAACCTTTTCCCGTCGCTGCCAATTCAGCGTCCGGGCGTCGCGGCCCGAAAAACTTGGTAATCCATTCCCTCTTTGGAGTACCGCAATGAGTGACAAACCCCTACCACCTTCAGAAACCAATAACGCTTCTCCTGACGCCAGCCTTAACCCAAAAGGGCTTGATGAAGCCGTCAAACGCGCCCTCGACTATTACCTCGGCCCAAAGCCCGAAACCAAAAAGAAACCCGCCTCAAACCAGTTGTTCACTGTCGTGGCCGGCATCGACACCGAATGTCTCCTCACCAACCTCAGCGAAACCCTGGCCTGCGCCAACGCAACAATCAGCGATCTGGCTTTCGAGCTTGACGGTTCGAGACGGCATATTGCCTTGGGGGTACTGCAGTTGATTGAGCTGAGTGAATTACTGGCCAATCGTGTTCTGGACGAGCAGGCGCCTGCGGACGGAAGACAGTCGCGGCGGTAAACATGAAACCCGTGGCAAGGGAGCAAGCTCCCTCGCCACAGGGGTAAGCGTGAGCTTCAAAACCGTGGCTCAATCCAGCCCAAGCTTCTTCAACCGATACCGCATCGACCGAAACGACAACTTCAACCGCTGCGCCGCCGCCGTGCGGTTCCAGCGGGTTTCCTCCAGCGCCTGGAGGATGAGCTTGCGCTCGACGTCTTCCAGGTAATCCTCCAGGTTGTCGACCTGCATCAAATCGGGATTACCTGCCTCAGTAGTACTATTGCCCTCGGCCAAACGCAGATCATCCGCTTCGATCTGCTGCTGTTCGCAAAGGGTGTAGGCCCGTTCGAGCATGTTCTCCAGTTCCCGCACGTTGCCCGGGAAGCGGTAACTCCTGAGAGCGTCCAACGCCTGGGGATGCAACTTGGCCGGTGGACTACCGGTGTTGGCTGCCAGGCGCTGAAGCATGTGGTTGGCCAGCAGCTCGATGTCTTCACGGCGTTCACGCAACGGCGGGACGCGCAGTTCGATGACGTTCAGCCGGTAATACAAATCCTGGCGAAAGCGCCCGGCGGCGACTTCGCTGTCCAGGTCCTTGTGGGTGGCGCAGAGGATTCGCACATCCACCACTTCTTCCTGCTGGCCGCCAACAGCGCGCACGGCTTTTTCCTGGATGGCTCGCAGCAGCTTGACCTGCATCGCCAAGGGCAGGTCGGCCACTTCATCGAGAAACAAGGTCCCGCCATGGGCGGCCTGGAACAGCCCGGGCTTGTCCTCGATGGCGCCGCTGAAGCTGCCTTTTCGATGGCCGAAAAACTCGCTTTCCATCAGCTCCGTGGGAATTGCCCCACAGTTGACCGGTACAAAGGGCAGGTTGGCCCGGGGGCCTTGTTCGTGGATCAGCCGGGCGACCAGTTCCTTGCCGCAGCCCGATTCCCCGCTGATGTACACCGGTGCCTGGCTGCGGGCGAGTTTTTCGATCTGCTTGCGCACGCTGAGCATCGGTGGCGAGTTGCCCAGCAGGCTGCGCTCGAGGGTGGTGCCCGGCGTGGCGACCGGCGGCAGGCGCAGGGCACTGGTGACCAGCTCCCGCAGCCGACCCAGGTCGACCGGTTTGGTCAGGAAGTCGAAGGCGCCAGCCTTGAGGGCGTCGATGGCGGTTTCCAGGCTGCCATAGGCCGTGATCATCGCCACGGGCAGTTGGGGGTAACGTTGCTGGATGTGCTGCACCAGTTCCAGGCCGGTGCCATCGGGCAGGCGCATGTCGGTCAGGCACAGGTCGAAGGCATCCCCCGCCAGCAGGGCTTGGGCCTCGGCAAGGTTCTTGGCGCTGCGGGTGTCGAGTTTCATCCGGCCCAGGGTGATGTCCAGGAGTTCGCGGATGTCCGGCTCGTCATCGACGATCAGGATTCGTTGCCGTGAGCGATTATTCAAATCTGTTTCCGTCCGTGAGCAAAGGTGATGCGAAAGCAACCGCCGCCTTGGCGTGGTTTGAAGTCTAGGCGGGCCTGGTTGCTTTCGCACAGCTCACGGGACAGATAGAGCCCAAGGCCGGTGCCCTGGCTGCTGGTGGTAAAGAAAGGTTCGAACAAATGCGCCTGCTGCTCGGGCGTGACACCGGGGCCGTTGTCGATGATGTCCAGCGTGGACAGCTGGCTATGGGGGTCGATGAACAGTTTCAGCCAGGCCTCCGCCTGTTCGTGGGCCATGGCGCTGTGGCGCCAGGCGTTGCGCAGCAGGTTGTCGAGTACCTGGGTCAACTGGTCGGGGTCCATCAGCGTGATGTAGTCCCCTGGGTCGATGCTCAGGTGCAAGTGCTGGTGCTCGGCCATGCTTTCGCGGGCCTGCCGGACGAACTGGTCGAGCCAGCTCCGCAGGTCGAGGCGTTGGGGGGTGGTTTGCTGGCGGCGAGACAGCTGCAGGACGTTTTCAATGACGCGGTTCATTCGTTGGGAGTGATCTTGAATAATCTGCGTCAGACGCCGATCCGCGTCGTTCAGTTCCTCGGATTCGCGCAGTAATTGCGCCGCGTGGCTGATGGCGCCCAAAGGGTTGCGGACTTCATGGGCGATGCCAGCAGTGAGGCGCCCGAGGGACGCGAGTTTCAACTGCTGGGCCTGCTGGGCAACCTGGGCCAGGTCTTCAAGGAACACCAGAATCTGCTGCTGATCTTGATGCCCCAAGGCGATGAAGCTCGGTTGCAGGGTCAGGCCCGTGCCGGTAACGGTCAGGCTGGACGGGCGCAGGCTGGGGTTGTTTCGCCACAATTGCAGGCGTTCGACCAGGGCGGTGGAGTAATCGTCGAGCTGCTGGCCCACCAGATCGTGCATGCCCAGCAGGGTCAGCGCGCTTTCGTTGGCCAATTGCACCCGACGCTCACGGTCAAGCACCAGGATGCCGGTGCGCATGCGTTGCAGGATCAGGGCGTTGAGCGCTTCCAGGCCGATCACCTCGCTGGCCCGTTGCTCGGCCAGGGTTTCGCTGGCTTCCAGTCGTCGGGTCAGGCCTTGTACCAACAGCGCGGCGGCAAAACACAGTGCCCCCAGGGTGCCGGCCTGCAAGTAACTGCTGGGACGGTTCGAGTCGCTCAAGCCAAGAAAGAAACTCGAACCGACGATGCCGAGGGTGGCGACGGCCGCGATCAACAGGCCGATGCGGCCGCGCAGCAGCGTGTTGCCGATGGCCACCGAGACAATGAGCAGGTTGCCGATGGCACTGGGCACACCGCCCGCGGCGAAGAACAGCCACGAGAGCAGCAGCACATCAGTCAGGGCCAGGCCGAACAGCCGGGCAGGGCGGCGGGTGTTCTCAAGGAACACCACCAGCAGGATATTCAGCACCAGGTACAACCAACTGCCACTGCGCAGCAGGTCGTCATTGGCGAACTCCAGCAGGCGGTTGTCCAGTTTGCTGGAGATCAGCAGCACCAGGGTGATGCCGATGCTCAGACGATACAGGTGATAGAGACGCAGCAGGCGCTGCGCCTGTTTTTCGCGTGGGCTTGAGGCCTCAGCGCTCACGAGTGCCCGGGCCTTGCTCGAGGTGAGCCTGGCTGCAATACCATTGTTGTTCGAGGGCCAGCGCCCGGTCACGGGGCAGGTGTACGCCGCAATGGGCGCAACGAACCATGGGCGGAGCGTCCTGCTCGCGGGGAGCGTTCGGCGCGGAGGAGGTGCTCTTGAACTTGCGCCAGAACCATACCGCGGCGGCAATCAGGGCGATCCAGAACAGTAAACGAAGCATGATGGGCGGCTTTTTGGCTAGAGATCAGGCAGTTTAGCCAAGGACAGGAACGGCGCACAGCGCAATAAAACCCGGGCACAAAAAAGGGAGACCGTCGGGTCTCCCTTTTTGATGGGCCTTAGCCTCAGTCGAACAGACCTAAGGTCATGTAGCTGAACCAGGAGCGGTCGCTGGACTCGCTTTCAGGCTCTTCTTCCTCGATCACGTCGCCATTTTCATCCTTGGGCTTGAGTTCGTTCGGGATGGCTTCCTTGGCATCCTGGAACTGGCGCTGTACGTCCTGGTTGGCGCGTGTCTCGCCTGGCGGCAGCGGTGGGCTGGACTCGATCAGGCCCAGGGTCGCCTTGCTCAGCCACGAACGGTTGTCCGCTTCGTCGACCCGTGGGGTGAACTGGCCATCGACCAGGGATGGGTGATCCGGGTAGTTCAGCTTGAGGGTTTCCAGGCTGGTGGCTGCCAGTTCGTCCAGGTGCAGGCGCTGGTAGGCTTCGGTCATCACGGCCAGGCCATCACCCACCGAAGGGGTTTCCTGGAAGTTTTCTACAACATAGCGACCACGGTTGGCGGCGGCGACGTAGGCCTGGCGGGTCAGGTAGTAGTCGGCCACGTGGATTTCGTAGGACGCCAGCAGGTTGCGCAGGTAGATCATGCGCTGCTTGGCGTCTGGCGAGTAGCGGCTGTTGGGAAAGCGGCTGGTCAGCTGGGCGAACTCGTTGTAGGAGTCGCGCGCGGCACCCGGGTCACGCTTGGTCATGTCCAGCGGCAGGAAGCGCGCCAGCAGGCCGACGTCCTGGTCGAAGGAGGTCAGGCCCTTGAGGTAATAGGCGTAATCGACGTTCGGGTGCTGCGGGTGCAGGCGAATGAAACGCTCGGCGGCGG
Organism: Pseudomonas sp. CFII68; assembly: GCF_000416195.1. Classification (NCBI taxonomy): domain Bacteria; kingdom Pseudomonadati; phylum Pseudomonadota; class Gammaproteobacteria; order Pseudomonadales; family Pseudomonadaceae; genus Pseudomonas; species Pseudomonas sp. CFII68. The sequence goes on along the minus strand of NZ_ATLN01000019.1, from coordinate 1,596 downwards.
ATTTTGCAGCTTCCGGCTCGGCGTTCTTGTAGTTGGCGTAGATCAGCTCCAACTGGGCCTGATCGGCGTAGCGACCGAACGGATACCGCGACTCCAGCGCCTTCAGCTTGGCGGTGGCGCTGGTATAGCTGTTGTTATCCAGGTCGTTCTGCGCCTGTTGGTACAGTTCGACTTCGCTCAGGTTTTCGTCTACGACTTCCTTCGACGAGCAAGCAGCAGTCAATGCGAGGATGGCGATCAGCAGCAGGTGTTTCACTTGCATGGCGGCTTGCGTCCCTATGACGGCCGCTGTCTTGGGCGGGGCCGTCCTGTTATGATGAGCGCCCCGTTGAAAGCCTCGGGGCAAAAGACGCCGTATTTAACCACAAGCGCGCAGCCGAAACCAAAGGCTGTGCCGACGCCCAGTCCGAGCATGTCCGATAAAATAGAACTTCGCGCAGAGGTGCCGTCCGAATTGGGCGGCCAACGCCTCGATCAAGTCGCCGCACAACTCTTTGCCGAGCACTCTCGCTCGCGCCTTTCCGCCTGGATCAAGGACGGCCGCCTGACTGTGGATGGGGCGGTGATTCGTCCGCGCGACATCGTCCACGGCGGTGCCATTCTTGAACTGACTGCCGAACAGGAGGCCCAGGGAGAATGGGTCGCCCAGGACATCGCCCTGGACATCGTCTATGAAGACGATGACATCCTGGTGATCAACAAGCCTGCGGGCCTGGTGGTGCACCCGGCCGCTGGCCATGCCGACGGCACCTTGCTCAACGCCTTGCTGCACCACGTACCGGACATTATCAATGTGCCGCGTGCCGGCATCGTCCATCGCCTGGACAAGGACACCACCGGTCTGATGGTGGTGGCCAAGACCATCCAGGCGCAGACACAGCTGGTCACACAGCTGCAAAGCCGCAGCGTCAGCCGCATCTATGAATGCATCGTGATCGGGGTCGTCACCGCCGGTGGCAAGATCAACGCCCCCATCGGTCGTCACGGCCAGCAGCGCCAGCGCATGGCGGTGATGGAGGGTGGCAAGCAGGCGGTCAGCCATTACCGCGTGCTCGAGCGTTTCCGTTCCCACACCCATGTGCGGGTCAAGCTGGAAACCGGCCGGACCCACCAGATCCGTGTGCACATGGCTCACATCAACTTCCCGTTGGTGGGTGACCCGGCCTATGGCGGACGTTTCCGTATTCCGCCGGCTGCCAGCCAGACCATGGTCGAATCGCTGAAGAATTTCCCGCGCCAGGCGCTGCATGCACGTTTCCTGGAGTTGGATCATCCGACGACCGGCAAACGCATGAGCTGGGAATCGCCGTTGCCGGATGACTTCGTCTGGTTGCTGACGTTGCTCAAGCAGGACCGCGAGGCGTTCATCGGATGAGTGACTGGCTGACACCCGACTGGCCCGCGCCGGCCCGGGTCAAGGCCTGCGTCACGACCCGCGTGGGTGGCGTCAGCCTGGCGCCGTTCGACAGCCTCAACCTGGGCGACCATGTGGGCGACGAGCCTGCGGCCGTCGCCGAAAACCGTCGTCGCCTCACCGATCAATTCGCCATCACCCCGGCCTGGCTACAGCAGGTCCACGGCATTGCCGTGGTCGAG